>JACDEG010000117.1:0-7108 GCA_013816505.1 Pyrinomonadaceae bacterium
TGATAGCGCCGGGGCCATCGCGGTCGGCGCTCGCCACTTACTCGTCGCCTACAACATCAATCTTCGCACCGACGATCTGACTGTCGCGCGGCGCATCGCGCGGGCAGTGCGCGGGCGCGACGGTGGTCTGCGCTATCTGAAAGCAATCGGCATCGAACTCGGCGGGCGCGGGCTGGTGCAGGTCTCGATGAACCTCGTGCGCCACGAACAGACGCAACTGCACCACGTCTACGAAGCCGTCCGGCGCGAGGCCGAACGATGGGGCGTGCAGATCGCCGGCAGTGAAATCGTTGGCTTGATGCCGCGGGCCGCGCTGCAAAAAAGTGTGGAGTATTTTTTGCAGCTCGAAAACTTCGCGCCCGAATTAGTGCTCGAAGATCGCATCGCAGCGGCCCTCGCCGTCCGCCATGAAATAAAAGATGCGGGCGGCGTGACTGAAACGGGCGGCGTCGCGAAGGACGAGTTGGACACTGACGGCGGCGGCTTGTCATAGACCCAACCAAAACAACATCACCGGAATGCGTGCGACCTCTTTTCGCGCTCCGCGCTCATGGCAGGCAACAGCCCTGGGCTCCCAGCGAGTTGCATCCGAATGAAAGCCGCTGTAAGCAATCGCCGCGGAGACGCCCCGCTGATCCGATCAATATCATGAACCAACTCCGACTCGTGGCGGGTGCGTCCTGGCGTGAACAGTGGCGCTGGGCGACACATCATCTCTACTCGCTGCTGATCCTGTCGCCGATGGTGCTGGGGATGACCTATGTCACTGCTGTGCGTGCCGCTGACCAAGCGCCCGCGTGGCAATTCTCGACGCCCGCGAATGTGGCGCTGGCCGCGCTGTTCACGGCGAGCCTGATCGCGCTTAATCTGTCGAGCGCGAGCGCCGAAATCTATCACCTGCGTCGCGCCGAGGCCGCGCTCGAAGCTCTGCCGCTAACGCTCGCGACGCACTTTCATACGGCGCTCGTCAGACGTCTGCCGCGGACTACCCTCGTCGGGATCGTGGTATGGATCGCGAGTTCGCTCCTCGCGGGCAGCAACAATGGTGGGGGCGTGCGTGTGGCGGCGGGCGACCCGTTGGTCATCGCGGCGTTGCTGCTGTTCGTCGTGCTGACAGCCTTTGCGGAAACATTCGCGGCGCTTAACTGGATTCATTGGGGGCATGTTCGGGATCCGCGCGCGGTCGTCGCCGGTTTGATGATGCTACTCCCCGCCGTGGTTATCGATGCGCTGCTGCTGACCGCGGTGCTGAGGCCGGACGACATGCTGGCGCAGTACCGCGTGTGGATAATGCTCGGCGGCGCGGCGTGGGCGGCGCTGCTGAATACGGTCGCGCGCGGCGCCCACGCGCGGTGGCGTGCGACCGACATCGAGTACGCGAAGCGGCTTCAGAGCGGAGGCCGTTCTAGCCTGTTCGGCGCGCGTCTGCTGCGGCGCAAATCCACGCCGGCGGTCGCCGCGCAACTCGCGCGCGATTTGCAATTGACGCTGCGCGTCTTTTCCTCCGCTGTCTACGTCGCGGCGGCGGTGGCCGCGCTCTCCGTCTTCGTGCTGGTCACGGTGTTATTGATCGGTCTGTTGCCGCCCGCGTCTGACGATGTGGATTGGTTCGCGACGACATGGATTCCGGCGGTGATGGCGGTCAAACTCGCCGCCGTTGCTGCGACCGTGGCGCTAGGGGCGCTTTTGCCGGTGCTGGTTGCGCATCAGATTCCGCGCCGCTGGCTGGAGCGCGCGGCGGGGACGACCGGCGAAGAGATGTGGGAAGCGAAGGCGCGATACGTGCGCTTCGTGTCGCTGCCCGCGCCGTTCGTCGTGTGGGCGGCGGGCGTGGCAACCGGACAGGTGCCGCTCTTCTACGCGCTACCGCTGCTCGGCGAATGTCTGTGGCTGTGGTGGATGGTCAGCACGCTGTTCGGCCTGCTCTCGTTCGAGATGCCGGATCAGCCGGGGCTGGCGTTAATTTTGATGGCGACGATCAGCGCCGGCGCGGGCTTCTCAATCGCGCTGCTGTGGCCGCTCGGCCTCGTCTACTACGTCTTCGGCATTCCGCAACTGACCGAGCGCGGCCACGCGCGCGCGCACTATCATCTTGTGCAGGAGGAAGATTGAGCGACACTTTAATTAGCGTCGAGGCGGTCACCAAGAAGTACGGCAAGCTGGTTGCGGTCGACGGCGTTTCGCTGAATGTGGTAGGCGGCGAAGTGTACGCGCTGGTCGGCGCGAACGGGGCGGGCAAGTCGACCCTGATCCGCACGCTCGTCGGCATCACGGCGCCGGACTCGGGGCGCGTGCTGATCGGCGGCGATGATGTCGCGCGGCGTGCTCCCGCGACCAGACGGCGCATCGGCTATCTGCCTGAAGAACTTTTCCTGTACGAGCGTTTGACGGGCGACGAATTTCTGCGTCTCGTGGCGGGGTTGAAAGAGGTCAGTGACGAATCGGCGGTCGAGCGCGAAATCGACTTCTTCGAGTTGACGGCGGTGCGGCACAAATGGGCCGGCGGCTACTCGCTTGGGATGCGCAAAAAGCTCGGCCTCGCGGCGGCGTTCCTCGGCGCGCCTGACGTCTTAGTGCTCGACGAGCCGCTCAACGGACTCGATGTCGAGATGATGCGAAAGCTGCGGCTCCGCATCGAGACGGAGCGCGACGCCGGGCAGGCGCTGCTCATCTCATCGCACGTGATGAGCTTCGTCGAGCGCGTCGCGGATCGGGTCGGCGTGATGCGTGCCGCGCGGCTGGTGGCTGAGGGCACACCTCAACAACTGCGCGCGCAGACGAAGATGACGGACGCTCCGTTCGAGGATGTGTTTTTTAAGCTGGCGAAGTAAGTGATACCGGCACAATGATAACCGCCCGCGAACTTGAATAAGCTCGCGGGCGGTCGAGTGTGTGACGTTGCGACGTTGCCGTTTAGGCGACGCTGGACTTGTTCGCTTTGCGACGACGAGCCTTCGCGGCGATGCCCGCCAAGCCGGTGCCGAGCAGAATCATGGTCGCCGGTTCGGGTATGGCGGCAGCTTGGCCTATCTGAGTCGTCAATCCGCGAATCAAGTAGCCGCTGCCAATTTGCCCGATTTGAGTCGCGGCTCCGGTTGCCAAGTTGATGGTGAAAAGGTTCGAGAAGCCATCGTTAGGATTCAACGCGGCATAAGCCGTGCCGGTCAATCCCGAGATGTCGAAGCCGAGCACGCCCGAAGAGTTGACGCCGAGCGAGCCGACCGTCGAAAGCTGTCCCGATGGCGCCGGATTTTGCGTGACGAGAACGCCGAGGTTGGTATCTATATCATACAACGACGTCGAGGTCGCGCCGTTCACGTTGTTAGCATAGGCCGAGCCGGCGACGTTCGGATTCTGGCCGAAGTTCGGGTCGCCCGCCGCATACGCGAGCGGGGTCTGCACCGTCGCCACGCCGGTGGCAACATTGACCGCCAGATTCTGGTTGACGCCCCCGCCGTTGTTAGTAATACGCAATGACGACATGCCGGCTGTGTCCGCCGCCGGGTTGAAGTCAACGCCAAAGACGCCGCCCGATAGCGTGGCACCGGAAATGGTCGAAACTAAGGTGGCGGCTCCCGACGTCTCGTTGATGGTGTAGATGCGGCCCTGGCTGCTGACGCCGTAAATCAGTCCGTTGGTCGGGCGGCGGTCAAGACCGACGATTGTTTCACTCATGCTTACCAAGCCACTGATCCCCACCGGAATGGTGGTCGTTCCCGGCGTCGCGCTGTCGAAGGTAAGCACCTGATTCTGCGTGGTGACGACGATGATGGCTTCAGCGTTCGCTTGCATGGCTGAGCCAAGCACTAAGCCTACGGCAGCCAGCACCGCGATAAAAATTCTTTTCATTGGGACAAGTCTCCTTGTAAATTTAGAAAGTCAAAGGTGGGTTAAAGTTGACACGCGAGCATCCCAACCCCCAACGGGTATGCTGCATGAAGCTGCTGGCGCTCAGATAAAAGTCTTGGTTAATCCGTACACTTATAAGCCGCACACTTAATAGTGGCAACTGCTAAGGCTGTTGCCAAAATCCTTATAAATAAAGATGTTTACTCGGATGCAAGCGATACGCCAAATATACGGCTGAACCGTGGGGGACGGATTTATGACGCGTGGGGAAAACGTTGAGGTGTTCAGTTACAAATACTTTTTGAGGTAGGAAATAATCTTCCAGCCGTCCCAGTACACCCACGGCTTTTCGCCGCTTGTGTAATGGCCGCACGGCAGCCACGCGACATCAAGCGGCACGCCGAACTTCCGCACCTCGTCGATCACGGCGCGCGAAAGATCGATTGGGAACGTCAGGTCGTGGCGCGCGGCAATGAATCGCATCGGACGCGCGGGTAGATCGAGGAGCTTGCGCGCGAACGGCATCGGGCTGATCGGCAGCCAGTGCCGGCGCAATTCGTCGAGCGTCAGGTGCGGCTCGATCCCGGCGCGGACGTGCTGCGTCGAGATGCCGTGCCAGACCACGTCGGCGACGTAGCCGGAGACGTGGTTGAAGACGCCCATGTTGATGCGCGTGTCGTGGGCGAAGGCGAGAAACGCGATGCACGAGCCGATGCTGGTACCGACGATGCCGATCCGCTCGTAGCCCCGCGCGGTGAGCCAACTGACGGCGGCGCGCGTGTCGAGCACCGCCTGCCGCATCGATTGAAGCGAGCGCCCGATGTTGGGGCTGACGAGATAATCGGCGCGTTCGATTTCCGGCGGGCGGCGCGCTTCGTGATATGGAAGCGTGACGCGCAGAGCGTTGATGCCGCGGCGGCTGATGGCCCGGCACAACTCGACGTGGCTCTGAGCGTCGGCGTTCCACTGCGCCAATACCACGACCGCGCGTGGTGGCCCCGACTGTCTCTTTGTTTGCGGATTGGTGAGGGCGGGAAAGAAGCGCGCGCGGGCCATGTTGTTTTCAGGCGACGGGGTGTCGACGGCGCTCGTCCACGTCAGCAGATTCTCACTCGACAAGTGATAGTCGCCAACCGGCGGGAGCGCGTAAAAATCTTCGCTCCGCCGCATCGCGTCGTGCGTGTATCGCTTCACAATCGAGCGCGGGTCGTCGCCGTTGATGTGTTCACGGATGAAAGACACGCCCCACTCGAACGGGCGCACGATGCGGTTGGTGTCGCGCTCGGCCCGCCGCCGCTCCTGCGCTTTAATCAAACGTCCCAGCAAACTTCTGTCGAACCTCTGGATAAGATCGAACCTGTGATGCACCACAAGCGCGCCATCCTAAAGGCACGCGGGCGCCGAATCAAGCGACGACGCGTGCCTTATGTTTTAGAGCGGCGCTCGATGAATCGCTTCATCATCTGCGGCGCGAGCAGCAGCGTCTGCCACGCTGAGCCGGTCGCGAATCGTCGCGCGAGTCCGCGAAACAACTCGGTCGCGCGCGGCGTGTAGTTGAACCACCACACGTCTTCGAAACGCGCGAGGTGGTTGACGTGAATGTGATACGGCGCGACGAGTTCCATCAGTCCGAGCCGCCCGTGCGTGCGGCCAATGCCGCTCTGCTTGACGCCGCCCCACGGAGTCTGCGCGATGCCGTGCGTGTAGAGAACTTCGTTGACCATCACCGTGCCCGCCTCGATCCGTGTCGCGACGCGCCGCCCGCGCCGCACGTCGCGCGTCCACACGCTTGCCGTTAACCCGAACAGGGAATCGTTGGCGAGACTGATCGCTTCGGCCTCGTCCGCGAACGTCATCACGGGCAGCACCGGCCCGAACGTCTCTTCGCGCATCACCATCATTGTGTGGTCGACATCAGCCAGCACGGTCGGTTGATGAAAGTGGCCGCCGTGAAGGTCGAGCGGACGGCCCCCACCGACGAGCACTCGCGCACCGCGCGTGACCGCGTCGCGCAGGTGCTCTTCGACGGTGCGCAGTTGCCCGACGCTCGACATCGCGCCGAGGTCAGAGTCCGGGTGCGTGCCGGCGTGCTGACGGAGCGCGCGCGTCTTTTCAACCACCCGCGCCGTGAACTGCGGCGCAACGCGCGTGTGAACGTAGCAGCGTTCGACCGAGGCGCACGCCTGGCCGGAGTTGGCGAACGCGCCCCACACCGCCGCGCTCGCTGCCGCTTCGATGTCCGCGTCTTCAAAGACGATCATCGGGTCCTTGCCGCCGAGTTCGAGCACCACCGGCGTCAGAGTCTTCGCCGCCGCTTCAGCGACGCGCCGTCCAGTCGCGACACTTCCCGTGAACATAATCTTGTCAACGACCGCCGCAGCCAGTGCCGCGCCCGTCGTGCCATCGCCGGTGACGACTTCGAGCAAGCCTTCCGGCAGCCCCGCGCGCCGGAACGTCTCGGCGATGCGCAGTCCAACCATCGGCGTCAACTCGCTCGGCTTCAGCACGACGGCGTTACCCGCCATCAGCGCCATCACGACTTCGCCGAGCGGAATCGCCCACGGAAAGTTCCACGGCGAGATGATGCCGATGACGCCGAGCGGGCGATAGACGACGCGCGACGAACGACCCATCAAGCCATACAGTCCGATGTCGATCTTCTCCGGCTTGAGCAGTCGCGTGGTGCGGCGCGCGAAGTAGCGCATCAGGTCGAGTGTCGGCACGATCTCCATCGCGACCGCCTCCGCGACGGGCTTTCCGCTTTCGCGTGAGATGAGCCGGGCGATTTCATCCATCTCGCTCAGCACCAGTTCACGGGCGTTGAGCACGACGCGCGCGCGTTCGCGGAAGGTGAGTGCGCTCCACGCCTTCTGTGCGGCGCGTGCCCGTTCGATGGCGTGGGCCACGTCTTCCGCCGAACACAACGTGGCGCGCCCGACTTCCTCGCCGGTCGCCGGGTCGAGCGAAATGATGTCGCGTAAAGTTGCAGTGTACGTCGTCGTCTGTGCGGACATAAGCGTTCGGTTCGGGCCGGGAAATTATCGCACAAAACAACCGCCGCCCGCGGTTCCGCGCGTACTCCTCTCTCGGTTACAATGAGCGCCACCGTGCTCAGTCACAAGCGCGGTCACGCCACCAGAGGAGAAAAAAGAGACATGCCACGACCGCAGCTTGCGGAATTTATGCGACGGATGGACGCGAACTCCGTCGCCATCCTGCCGAGCGCGCGCGAGGCGCTTCGCTCAAACGACTCGCACTA
>JACDEG010000117.1:7118-13806 GCA_013816505.1 Pyrinomonadaceae bacterium
GCTACCGCCAGAACTCCGATTTCTACTACCTGACCGGCTTTGACGAACCGGAGTCAATCGCCGTCATCGCGCCCGCGCACAAGGAGCACAAGTACATGCTCTTCGTCCGCCCGCGCGACCCCGAACGCGAAGTGTGGGACGGGCGGCGCGCCGGCGTCGAGGGGGCGAAGAGCGAGTATGAAGCGGATGCCGCGTTCAAGATCGAAGAGTTCCGCGAAAAACTCGGCGACCTACTAAACGGCACGAAGCACCTCTACTATCGCGTCGGTGAAGACGCCGAGCTTGACGACATGGTCATCAAACAGATCGCCCGGATGCGCGCGTTGGGGCGGCGCGGCGTGCATGCGCCGGAGTCGATCACCGATCCGGGGACGATCCTCCACGAGATGCGCCTCATCAAAACGGACGAGGAAATCGCCGTCATGTCGCGCGCCGCCGACATCACCGCCGAGGCGCACCGCGAAGCAATGATGTCGGCTCGGCCCGGTATGAACGAATACGAGATTGAGGCGCTCGTCGAATACGTCTTCCGGCGGAACGGCGCGGCGGCCCCGGCCTACACCTCCATCGTCGGCGGCGGCGCGAACGCGACCGTGCTGCACTACGTCAATAACAACGCGACCTTGCGTGACGGCGACTTGCTGCTCGTCGACGCCGGCGCCGAATACGAAACCTACGCCGCCGACATCACGCGCACCTTCCCCGTTAACGGGCGCTTCACTAAGCCGCAGGCTGAGGTCTACGAACTCGTGCTCGAAGCGCAACTCGCCGCCATCGAGATGGTCAAACCCGGCGTCACGATTGACGAGCTGCATAACCGCTCGGTCGAAATTCTGACCGCGGGAATGGTCCGGCTCGGTCTGCTCGAAGGCCAACCGGCGAAGCTGATCGAGGAGGAAACCTATAAGCGTTTCTACATGCACCGCCTCGGCCACTTCCTCGGCATGGACGTGCATGATGTGGGCCGCTATCAACTGGACGGCCAGTCGCGCCGCGTCGAGGCCGGGATGGTGCTGACCATCGAACCGGGCCTCTACATCGCGGACGGGGCCGAGGGCGCGCCCGACAAATACCGCGGCATCGGCGTGCGGATTGAGGATGACGTGCTGGTGACGGCGGACGGCAACCGCGTGCTGACTCACGCCGCCCCGAAACAAATCGAAGAGATCGAACAGTTAATGGCGCAGGCCAAGGGATGAAGGATGAGGGATGAGGGATGAGGGGTGAGAACTTACCAACACCTTCCTCTCTGATTCATCCCTCATCCCTCCGCCCTCATCCCTTAAGAGTCCCTTCCTTCGGAAAGCTCCGCGACAATCTCGCGTGCCACTTCGCGTGCGCGCTCCACGTCGTTGACGCCCATCGAGACGGCGCCGACGACTGCGTGGCCGCCGCCGCCGTAACGCTCGCAGATCGAAGCGATGTTATGCCGGCGTGGGTGCGGGCTGAAGGGGTTCGAGCCGACCGAGATTTTGGAACGCTCAGCGCCGCGCGTGACGGCGACGGAGTAAGTCGTTTCGGGGTGAACGTCGTACGGAATGAATTTGTTAAAGCCTTCGAAGCCTTCTTCGACAAGGTCAAACTGCACGACGCCGCGCGCGTAGACGGACTTGCGACGGATGATGTCGAGCGCCGCGCGATGCTGCGCGAGGATCGGTTGGAAGCGGCGCTGCACCTCGGTGTCCTCTGCGACCTCATCGAGTGGGCGCGTGGTCAACTCGCGGATGATCCATTCGTTGAAGTCGTCGCCGGGGACGCTCTCGATGACCTGCATCAGTTGCAGCGCGGGCGCGGCGAGTTCAACCACCTGCGCTGCCGATTCATACAGCGCACCATCGATGATGTGCGCCCAATGCACCAGCGGACGAAGCGCGTCGTCGTGAAATCCGAAGCGCTCGCGCGCCACTTCGGCAATGAATTCGGTGCATGACTTACTGACCGGGTCCCAGAATTTCCTGCCGCTTTCTCGGTCGGCGTAAAAGTGCGCTTCGTCTTCCGGCGAAAGAAAAGCCGACTGGTGATGATCGAACCACCACGTCAGACGGTCGGAAGCGGAGTACTTGAAATCAACAATGGCGTTTTCATCGCCGTCAAACATCGCTTCGTCAAACAGCGCGCCCGGTCGGTGAATTAACCCGCCATAATGAATGTCCGCAGCGGAGTCGACGTGCGCGCGATAGAATCGCGTGAAGACGGCGGCTGACGCGACGCCGTCAAAACAGTGGCCGTGGTAAAGAAGTCGAAGTTTCATTGAAGCAGCACAGTGGAGAATTCTGAGGATGACAAAACAGGTCATCATAACAGCCGCCCCGCGCGAGCGCCAAACGCGGTTCGCTAACGCAAATTATCGCTAGACCCAGATGGTCATTGCGGCTTGCGATTAATATTGGTGAGAATGCGTTCGAGACGCGAACAGGTGAGGGTCGCGTCTCGGCGGCCACGGCGCATCAAGACACGGCAAGCAGTATTTTGAAGTGAGGGAAGCAAGCGGCGTCCAATCCGCCGTCCTCCACATCGAATCGTTGCGCTTACAATTTTGACTCGCGCTTCGTTTCCGTCGCCGGCTTGTCGCCCTCTTTTTCCAGACCGAGGCGTTGGCGGATAAACTTGTCAACATCCTTTTCGATCAACTCGCCGCCGACGACCCACGCCTTTTCCGTGAGCACCGCACCCTCTTTTTTCAGCGTCGCCGGTTCGAGAAAGACATTGAATGGCGAACCCCAGTTGCGCTTGTCGCCGCAGGCCTGGCGGTAGGTGTAGTGCGTGGTCTTGTCGCGCGCTTCGTTCGACTCCGATTCGATGACAACTGTGTAGGGCGCGTCCCCGTCTCCAAAGAATTTACGCACGTCGTCGCGCGTCGCGTACTCGCTGACGGCGATGACATCGAGGCCGTGCGGATTGTACTTCTCGTACAACTTCGCCAGCACCGGGGCCTCGTAGCGCCAATTCTTACACCACGACGCGAAGTAGACGACCAGCACGAGCTTCTTGCCATCGGCCCACTGGCGCAAATTGACGGGCGTGTCGTCTTTCAGGCTTTTGAACGTCCAGTCTTTGTAGTCGACCTGCTTCTCTTGCAGCGGCGCGAATTCGTGCCCGTCCTGCGCGCGAACGTCAGCGCGCGGGGCGAGGATGAATGTCAAAACAAGCGCGGCGGCAAGGGTGACGATGCGGGGCTTCATAAAAAATCTCCTGTGTGATGAAGAACGACGTGTATTGAAGTTGCTGTGATAGCTCGAATGAACCGGCGACGCGCGTGTGCAAAAGAGGAGGCGCGTCTCGGGCGGCGAGGAATCGTCACTTCTCGCCGGGCGGTTGAGCTGCGGCGGTCGCCGGCACTTCGTCGAGCACGGGTTTGACGACAGCCTCGAACCCGGCGCGGTCGCGCGCGCCAATAATCTTTTGGCGGACGCGACCTTCTCGGTCAATGATATACGTGACCGGCAGCCCCGGCCCGTTCTGAAACTTTGCGGGAATATCGTCCGTGCCGAGCAGCACGGTGTAATCCTGTTTCACATCCTGTTGAAAGCTGCGCACGTCCTCGACTGTGTCGTGCGATGTGACGCCGACGACGGTGAAACCTTTCGCCTCATATTCGCGCTGCATCTCGTTGAACTCCGGTATCTCATTGCGGCACGGCAGACACCACGTCGCCCAGAAGTTCACGAGCACGACGCGCCCGCGCAGGTCACTGAGGCGATACGCTTTTCCGTCGAGCGTCTTCAACTCGACGTCCGGCAGCGGTGGGTAAGCCGCTGCATTGGTCGCGACGGATTGCGCTGACGAAGCGGGAGCGGTCGGCTGCTGCCTTTTGGCGAACGAATCAACGACCGCTTCAAGGTTGAGGCCGCTCTTCGCGGCGACGTTCGCGAGCCACGTCACGCTGTTGCTTGCGACCATGATGCCGATCACGATCAGCAGCACGCCGGAGACGACTTCGACCTTGTGCAGGTGACGGCGGAAGCCCGCGTAGAAATTGAGGAAGCGGTTGATGCCGAGGCCGGTCAGAAGAAACGGCACGGAGAGGCCGGCGGAGTAGAACGCTGATAGCACCAGCCCGCTTTTCCACCCGCCGCTTGTCGCCGCCAGGCCGATGATGCCACCGAGAATCGGGCCGATGCACGGCGTCCACCCCGCAGCAAAGGCCATCCCCAATGTGAACGAACCGAGCGGGCCGCGCGGTTTGTCGTCGGAAAACTTGCGCGTGTCGCGGTAGAGCGCGGCGATCTTCAGCACGCCGATCAACTGGAGTCCGAACGCGATAATCACCAGCCCGCCAACGACGCGCAGACGCCAGTCGGAGAGAATCGCCGCGCCCGCCCACCCGGCTGCCGCGCCGAGCGCAAGGAAGATCACCGACAGTCCGGCGTTAAAGGCGAGCGAGTTCATAATCACCGCGCGCTTCGCGCTCGATTGACGCGGAGCGCCTTCGCCGCCCTTCAAGTGGTCGATGCTGACGCCCGAAATCAACGAGATGTAGCCGGGGACGAGCGGCAGCACACACGGCGACAGAAAAGAAGCCAGGCCGCCGAGGAACGAGATCAAAGCTGTGTAAATGTTTGCGCCTTCCATATGATTTGAAGCTTACACCAACTCGAAACAAATTGCTCAGAGAGGCGCGGCACGAAGTTGCAGGGAAGGGTTCTTTGATGCCGCCCCAACTGTTGACAACGTTCCAACGCTCGCGCCGTCTGATTCAGCCGTTGACTGTTCGCCCGCGCCTCACCCGCGCCTTCTTCGCGCGCCACAGCGAGAGATTAAGGTAGATGCCGGAAGCAGCGGAAAGGCACGCTAGCGCCGCCATCAAAATCAACAGCGGCACCTGCCAACTCCCCGCGAAATAGTAGAAGTGCGCCTGTCGAAAGAAGCGCGTCTTTGCGCTGGGGGGCGGCGTCCTGATGACCGCGCCGGTCTCTGCGTCGACCAGCAGCGAGTCCGCGCCCATGCCGCCGACGGCTTGATAGACGGGCCGCCCGTCGCGCATCAGCAGCGTCAGCGCGGTTGTCGGCAGACGAGACCCGGCAAACCGGTGCGCGCCATCCAGCGCTTCGGTCGCCGACACGCGCACGCACGCCGCGTCGATCACTTCGACTTTGCCAGCCTCGACCGCGCCCGGCCATGCATACAGCAACCCACTCGACGACCATAACAGCACCGGCACGGCGACCACGACTCCCAACCAAAGGTGCGCGCGGTAGATTAAAGAGCGCATAGCAATTCAGTGTTAAGTGTTGAGTGAAGACTGATGGAGTTGGAAATTATTGTTTAGGTGATGATGAAATGTCCGGGTTAGCCGGCGCGTCTGTCAGTCCGCTATGTTGTGCCAACGTCGGAGACTTCAAAGAGGTTCGTCACACAGATCATCAAAACCTTTTTCAATGAACATTGCTTTCCCTGCGGTGCGGTCAACCGGATTCGGATTAATTTGCCAGAATCATTTTTGCAGGATTTCCTGAGAGCGCTGATCTTTTTAGAGCTTCAAGGCGTGGTTCGTCTTTCGTTCAAACCATGCGCGTCCAAACGAAAGCCGCTAAATTCGTAACAATGTCCAATTCTGCCGGACATTTCTCACCTCAGCTATTCCTCATAACTCCCTAATCTTTCCAAAGGACTATTTGCGGCAGCCAAGATAAAACCATTGCCACGGCCGACGCAACGGTTTGCGACGATGGATTCATGGCCGGCTGAGTTTTCCGTTCGTCCGTCCGTGAGGAGGAAAGATGATGAAAAGAGTACCTTCCCGGCTTCTGTCTTTTTTCTTATCACCGGTGACAGAGGGAAGGAACAGGTAGGGTTTGTTTTATCGCTGGTGGAATAAGCCTTACTACAACCAACAAGCATCAGCCTAATCCACAAAGATACGAGGAGTAAACATCATGCCAATCAACTTAATAGACATCCGCAACGCGGTTCAGGATTACCTCAATACGAAAGTCACGGTCTCGATCTCCGCTTTTCGAGCGGAGGTTCCCAACGCCATCAGTCCGGGTGAAAACTTCACTTTCGACATTACAGCGGCCAACGCCACCGCCGCCAACGGGGGCTTAAAGCTGATTAACGTTCGCTATCACATCAAAGTGGTCAGCCCGTCAAAAGCCAAGCTGATCGTTAACAATCGAGGTGCTATCGGCGGGTGGGTGTCGCGCTCTGGCCCACTTGAGACTGACCCCGAACTCACACTACAAACAGAGGTCTCAGAAATGTATCTCTTCCCCTACAACCTGTTGGGAGCTACTGACACCAAGACGCTGAACGTAGGCGAGACCGACACCCTCACGAACATCGAAGGTAAAGCCCTCAGCCTCGGGGGGACAGATCTTCAGTGCGACATTATCGCGGACGTGGACGTCAATTATCTGATTCCGATGAATGAGAACAGCACGACCGCCAGCCGACGGTTAGACGTGGTGTAAATCGCTCACGTCATCTTCGAGAGCGCAGGTTTCAGGGCGAACACGCCAGAAGCCTGCGCTCCCGTTCAACCGCCCACACAGTCTTTATCTGAAACTTCTTCGAGTGCGCGCCAACATTACTGTCGCGGCTTAGGAGGAGAGAGGGAATTTACCTTGATTGCTAGTTGCCGTTCATGCGGCCCACACCTGAGAATGATGGTGACCAAACACATCATGAGAGGTGGAGCCAAGCATGAACGACCAATTGATTATAACGGCCTATGTCATTACTGACG
>JACDEG010000562.1 GCA_013816505.1 Pyrinomonadaceae bacterium
GTCGAGGATGTCTTCGATGATCTGCGCCTGTGCCCCGGCGTTCCGCTCGATCACCTCAAGGGCGTGGGCCGTGGTCTGCGTGTCGAATCGGCCAGAGCGGAGCATGCTTGCCCATCCGACCACCGCCGTCAGCGGGGTGCGCAGCTCGTGCGAGACGGTCGCAAGAAATTCGTCCTTGGCGCGGTTGGCCGCCTCAGCCTCCTGCCGTGCCTCCCGCTCGCGGGCCAGTGCCTGCCTGCGCTCGGTCACGTCGTGCGCCATGCCCCGCACGACGGGGGCCTCGACGCCTTCGGTACGCAGCGTGTTGTGGTACTCCCAGATTCTCACGTCCCCGCGCGCTGTCCGCACCTGCATGAAGCCCTTGGCGAAGCCATCCCTTCTGATCCTCCGGATATAGTCGTCGAACTCGTCGCGGTGTTCGGGCGTTAATCCGTCCCGGATGTTCATCCCGACGAGGGATCTTTGCTCGTACCCTAGAATCTGTAACGCCCACGGATTCACCGAGAGGATGCGCCCTTCGAGGTCATGAGTGCAGATCAACTCGTGGCTGTTCTCGACCAGATCGCGGTAACGATCCTCGCTCTCGCGCAGAGCCTGCTCAGCGAGTTTGCGCTCGGTGATGTCGCGCAGGATGCTCAGGTGGAGGCCGGGCGCGAAACTGCTGGCGGTGAACTGGGCGACACGCTGCTCCCCGTCCGGGCGCACGAAGGAGAACTCCCCAGTCTCATTCCCTGTCCGAGTGTACACCTGGTAGAGGATGGCCGCGGCGGGCGAGTTCGTCGTCTGCAAATCGGAGACGTTCATGCGCAACAACTGCTCGCGGGGGTAGCCCAGCAACTCACAGGCGGACTCGTTGATCTGGAGATAGTTCCCGTCGTCGTCGGCGATCACGATGGCGTCCCGGCTGTTCTCGAACAGCAGACGGAACTGCTCTTCACTCTCGCGCAGAGACTCCTCGGCCCGCTTGCGTTCCGTGATGTCTTGGAATGAGACCACCGCGCTGACGACTCGCCCGTCGCTGATTATCGGCGCGCACGTATAGGACACGGATATGAACTGTCCCCCCTGATGAATCCACACGTCCTCACGTTCGCGGATCGTCTCACAGGACTTGAGTACATTACTGAGTTGGCATTCTTCTATCGGGAAGGGTCTACCGTCCGGGCGCAAGTAGTGGAGTTTATTGTGAAGTACATGGCCGAGTAACTCCGCCTGCTTCCACCCCAGTATCAGCTCAGCCGCAGGGTTCATAAATGTGAGGCGACCCTCGGCGTCCATCATGCATAGACCTTCCGCCGCGCTGTTCGTGATAGTACTAGTTAGTTCAAGTTGATAATGCAGTCTCTCCTCGGACAACATCCGGTCGGTGATGTCCTCATGCATGAGCACCACCTCGCACACTTGTCCTTGCTCATCTTTCACCGGATAGATAAAAGCGCGCACCCAACGTCGCGGGTCATCGTGTGTAGTGCGATGGGGCAGTGATTCCTCCGGGTTATACAAGATCAGAGGGGTATCAACGGACTCTCCAATAAATGCCCGCTTGAGGTACCCCATGATGCCCTTCGCCACAAACTGCTCATCCTCCAGGATGTTGTACTCAGGGATTTGGTCGAGAGTGACGCCCCAGAATTCTTCCCAGGCCCGATTTACTCGAATCGTCAGGCCGTCCGGGCCGAAAACCTGAATGCTTAACGGGGACTGCTCAAAAATGGAGTGGAAAAGCTCTTCACCTCGGCTGCCAATTGCTTTTTTGTCTCTCTTCATTAGGGTGCTACTTGCTACTTATTTACTCTTAGCGGGTAAATGCCCCGCAGCTTGCTGCGAATGTTCGCCTGCTATCCGCAATACTCCGCAGCTTGCTGCGGCGAAAATTTATTATGGCTAAGTGTCGGCAGGCAACTGAACCTCCTCATGCATTTTAGAGAAGTTCAGCAAGAGGCGCTGGTAATGCAGATGCGGAGCAATGTACCTTCAGAGAGGGCGGCGCTCAGCCAGTCTTGGTTAACATTAGGAGATGTTCAAGCCACCGCGGAAAGCAAGCGCCGAGCACGACCATCAATTGGAACTTTACCACGTTCAGCGATTCGCCGGTTTTCTTCGGGAGTAATCCGCCGAAAGCCTGCCGTGATGAAAGCACCGACGAACAGCAGCACGACGAGGCCCATCCTGTAGAGACCGAGGATATCCTGCATGGAAATAATTGTCTGCACTCTCTCTTCGAGAGAGAGATCAGAAGCGAGAGCGGTACGGCAGGTTCTCGAGAAGGGCGCGGAGGCGACGTTCATGCCGCTATCCGTCTGGAGCGCTAGTCGGCGTACCAAATCAATCGAGATGAGTTGCAGCGGCGGTCGCTTGATCCTTTGGATATCATCATCACTAACAGGTGCACCTGCGACGCTTTCGGTGAACTAATACTACAACGAGAATTTGATCTTTGATAACCTCCCTGGAGCTAAAAGCTTTAGGGAGATAAAGATGAATCAAGCCAAGAACGTCAAGAAAGCCAGCAGCGCACCTGTTGTGAAAGCTCCGCCCAGCGGCCACAAACCCCTCGACAATCTCGCGCCGCGTGATATCCAGAACCTGGCGGAAGAACTGGTGGCCTATCACGAGGAGTTTGCTGACCTCTACCAGCGCCGAGAACAACGCCAATGGGCCGAGTTCTACTTGCAGGGGCAACTTTCCGACCTCGAACGCAAGACCGTCGAACCGATGGTCTTGGCGATGAAGGGCCGTGATGCGAATGCCGTCCGTGCTGTCCAGCAGTTTCTCGGAGAAGGAACTTGGGACGACGCGGCGATTCTCGCACGCCGCGAAAAGCTGGTCGCGCAAGACATCGGCGAAGCGGAAGGCGGCTTGATCTGCGACGGCAGCGGCTTTCCCAAAAAAGGCGCGCATTCGGTCGGCGTCGCGCCGCAATACTGTGGCGCGGTGGGCAACATCGCCAACTCTCAGCAAGGGGTCTTCCTGGTTTATCTGGGCAGCCGCGGCCACACCTTCGTCGACCGGCGGCTGTCTCTGCCAAAGCATTGGTTCGGTGCGCAGTATCGGGAGAAGCGAGAGCGTTGCGGCGTGCCCACAGACCTGGAGTTTCAGACCGAGCCGGAGTTGGCGCTGGAGATGGTCGAAGGTGTAGTCAAGCGCGCGCAGTTGCCCTTTCAATGGGTCTGTGCGGATGAGCACTACGGGATGAACCCGGCTTTTCTCGATGGGCTTGACGCGCTTGGGAAATGGTACTTCGCCGAGGTTCCCAAAAACACGATGGTCTGGCCAGCAGAAGTGGAGATCATCGCGCCGGGCAAAGGGAGCATGGGCGGCCGCGCAAGGGGCCGCTGGTCGCTCCTGGGACGGCGAAGGCCCCAGAGGTAAAGCAGATTCGGCACCAGGTTGCCCGTTTCTGCGTGGCACCGATACACGATCAAGGAAGGGAGTAAAGGACCGATTGAGGCTGACTTCTCCTTCGTGCGTGCGACGGCCAAGCGTGGACGCCGCCCGGGTCACGCCAGCTGGGTTGTCTTCCGCCGCGGATTGGAGCCTGAGTCTGAGATCAAATACTACGTGAGCAATGCGCCGGCCGATTGTCGGCACCGGACGCTGGTGCGCCTCAGTGGGTCGCGGTGGCCGGTGGAAACCGCTCTGCAAGAAGGCCAAAGTGAGTTGGGGATGGATCATTACGAAACGCGCACCTGGAGAGGGTGGCATCACCAGATGACGTTGACTTTCCTGGCGCATCATTTTCTGTTGCGGCTGCGCTTGCGGCTCAAAAAAAGTCTCCGGCACTCACGCTACAGCAAGCGCGCGTCGTAATCGAGAACGCGCTGGGTCGTGAGCGCTTGAGCGTGAAGCAGGCTATAGAGATTGTCCATTACCGGCAGGAGCGCAACTACGCTGCTTACCTCTCACATCGGAAACGAACATTGAAGGCGCATAAAATTCGTGGTAGAAATGCTAAAACTAAACTCTCGTTGTAGTACTAAGTAAGTGTTGAAAAGTTGAGGGACATTTTCAAGCCACCAGTTGAATGA
>JACDEG010000563.1 GCA_013816505.1 Pyrinomonadaceae bacterium
TGGCGAAAGCTGTGCTGAAGCAACTACAGATAGAGCGGCATGAGGTGTGTCCGCAGTGGAACTACACGATACGTCCACGTGCTCAACCTGCCGAGGGAGGGTGAGCCTGGCGATGAAATCGGGAAGTTATATTTTTACGCGCCCTAACTGCGGAGCCGGAGACGCCACCGGCGGCATAGCACCGAGATTTGAAGATGAGAAACTTAAGATGTCGAAATACAAAACTTTAGCGGAAGATGAGAAGGACAAGATCAGTCGGTCTTTCTTGCATTTGGGGTTCAATGATTATGTCGCGGCTAGGTTCCTGCTCGATCATGGGTTGACTATCCAAGGCATAGTTCTAGCAAGCACCTGCGTCGAGAAGTACCTTAAGGCTGTCCTAGCTTCACAGGGGATCAGTAAGAGAATGCATCTCGGAGAACCTATCTTTCTCGATTTGCTTAAGAAGGTAGGGGGCGATCTGAACACAACACTCAACGCCGAGTTTCTGGAGTACCTGGGGAAGGTGTATCAACTACGATACTTTGACCAGATAAAAGATGTGCTCACCTTGAGCGTTGAGAAGCTGAAAGTCTTAGCAGAACTCGATTTCACCGTCCACGAAATCGACAGACGGCTGATTACACGCGAAGGCACGTCAATCATCCCATCGCCATACAAAACCGCTATTCAAGAGAAGAACCCGCTGGTCGTGGGGAAAAACTACATTCTGCAAGGTTACGATAAGACGCAGTTCATAGAGCAATACTCGTCGTTCTACGTGATGAATATAGATTCCCGTCACGTACTGGTCGAACAGAGGCACGATAAAATAAAGCCGAAGAACGACGGGAAGTTCCTGGTGACTAAGTTAGAGATCGATAATGATGGAAGGACATTCTCAGTCAGTTTCGGGAGACAGTTGGAAGAGGTTTTTGAGCCTTCGGAGATGGAACGGTTGTTTGGCAGCTAACAAGCCGGAGCACCGTGGTTGATGCGTTCGTGTGGAGGAAGCAACTGTGAATCAGTGCCGCGTCAAACTAGTAAAACAGAGATGACGCCGTCGCATCCCTCATGACAAAAGCGGACAGCCTGTTTGCAAGATTGAAGGGAGGCTCCCGTTCTAGAGTAGTTGTTCAGGGGTACACATGTACCGAGCACATTCAACGAACGAGGTGAAAGATGATCGAATCGGGTAAACGACTACTGATGGTCTCGGCTGCGCTGTTCATATTAGCGGGGACTGTCTTGCCCCAACAGGTCACGATGAACGTGATTCGGCGGGTGTTCCTCATCAAATACAACAACCACGTCGCGACCAGCTTCACCATCGACGTCGATAACAGGCAGTATCTAATCACGGCGCGCCACGTGGTGGATGGGATCAAAGACGGAGGCGAGGTTCAACTGTTCCGCGACGGCGCGTGGCAGACGCTAAAGGTCAAGCCGTTGTACATAAAGCCTGAGGAGGTGGACATTGTAGTTCTCGTCCCGCCGCAGCAGCTTTCCCCCTCTTTCCCTCTCGAGCCTTCGATGGGTAACATGGTTCTATCCCAGGACGTATATTTTCTTGGCTTTCCTTATGGTCTTCTCATGGATGGGAAAGCGCTAAACGATGGCTTCCCATTCCCCTTCGTTAAACGCGGCATCTGTTCCGCGCTGTGGTTGGCGCCAACAAAGAACCACAACGTCATCTTTATCGATGGGTACAACAATCCCGGCTTTTCCGGCGGACCCATAGTGTTCACGGACACAAAGACCAAAGCACTCAAAGTCGCGGGGGTAGTTTCAGGATACCGCGTTCAGGAAGACAGCGTGCTTAAGCAGAAGGCGGATACCGGGCTGGTAGTCAGGAACAACTCAGGACTGCTAGTAGGATACGACATCAAGAGTGCCGTAGATGCAATCTCGCAGAACCCAGTAGGCCCGCAGATCAGGTACTAATAATGCGAACCAAGGGTAGATTGCTTGTGGTCGAGGTTTGTCTCTTCGATTAGGCAACCGGTCGAATCACTGTTCAATTGGATGATCGAGAAGACCGGCGCCAGAACGCATCGAAAGTGCGTTCAACGAACAGATTATTGGTTCATTGTGATGGCAAGCCGGAGGTCGCTTGTTTGCTCTCAGTTTTCTACCATTTATTCGCGTTCATACATCAGCTCGAAACATCCTTGAAAGTCAGAAGCGGCGCGGCACGGTACACACTATGCCGCGCCGCTTTTTTCATCGTCGATGTGAGCAGAGGGCAAACGCTTTGCTCCTCAGAACGGCGGCGGAATGTTCTTGCCGATCACGGTCAGGATGTAGAGCGCAATCGCAATGGAGCCGACGAGCAATGCGAGCAGCACAAGCATGATGAGGCCGACGAACAGCCAGTCGCTCGTCCGTCCGTGGCGCGCCTCTTCGGCGGGGACGGTCGCGCGCCGTCGCAACAGATCGACGTTCTTCTTGTTCGACTTCCACGCAAAGTCAAACAGATCACCGACGACGGGAATCGCGCCGAACGCATAGTCGATGGCGATGTTTAAGCCCATCCGCAGCAACGTCACTTTCGGCACGCGATAGCGCACCCCGGCGGCGAGCACATAGAACCCGACGAGCGTCGTGGCGGTGTCGCCAACGCCCGGAATCAATCCCACAATCGCGTCGAGTCCGAACCGCCAACTCGTGCCTGGAATGCGGAACAATCCGTCCATCCAGCGGCTCAACTGTTCGATGCTCTCTTCGATTTCGCCCGGCGCGCGGCGGCGCGGCGCGACATCCGTCGTCGTCGTTGATCGGCTGCGGTCTCTCATCATCATCATCATATCCTCTTCATCCGTCGGTCGTCTGACCATTCCCGTTGCCCCTTTCGTTAAGGATTGAAGACCAAATACGTTCACCGCTCGCGAACGCCGAGGACGCCGAGCATACTCGGCTTTTCACCTGATTAATCGTGCTGCCTTTCATTGCTCCGCACGCTCTCGCGTCCGCGAGCGGTGAAATGCTGGGAAATCTATTTAATTCGTAATCCTAAAGTACGATCAACGACGGCGATCAAGTTCCGCGTCGCTGAGTTGGTCGAAAATCACGAAAGAGAGAATCACCGTATCCGCGTCATCTGTCGCCAGAAGAATCTGCCCAGTCGCGAAAATGCGTTGCGGTCTTTCGTCACGTTCGGTTCGGTCGGTAGGCCGAGCGCGGCAGCGAGTTGCGGGTTCGGTGGCGCGATGTCTTCGTCGCCGCGCTTTTCAGTCAGCCAGCGATTGAAGGTGCGCGTCACGGCGCGGCGCTCGGCGACCGGCACTTCGGCGGCAAACGCGGCGCGCAGGTCGTCCAGCTTGGCGACCTCGAAGCGGTTCGCTTCATAGTAGCGGCGTAGCGAGGTCCAGAACCGTTCGTCGCCCATCTGCCGGCGCAACGCGACAAACATTAACGCTCCTTTACCGGCGACAATCGCGGCGTATTGAAACGAGTTGCGATAGTCGCGGGCGGCGCGGTCGGCAGCCACGTCTTCACCGCCGAACGTGCGGTAAACCTGATACACGCCGCGCAGTTGATCGTCCAGCGCCTGCGCGGCGCGCGCCTCACCGTGAACCTCTTTGTAGTAGAGCAGTGCCGACCAGTGAGAGAGTGCTTCGTCGAGCACTGGCGCGCGTTCGGGGTCGCCGCCGACGATTGCGCCCCACCAGTGATGTGCGACGACCTGCGCGACCGTGAACTCCAGGCTATCCTCGACGGAGGCGCGCTGCTCGCGGACAATCTCCGGCAGGTTCCGCATCGACGGCGCGTCGAAGTCAACGTAATACGCGCTGGCGATCACGCCCAGGCCGGCGAACTCGGCGCTGCCCAGGCCGGCGACGAGCGGCGCTTCAGTAACGCAGATGGTTTTCAACGGCAATGCGCCGAAGCGTGCGGCATACACGCGCACGGCCTCCGCCGCGACGCCGAGCACGCGCCGCCCGATGTTCTCGTGCTCTGCCGCGAAGACGGAGCGAACGTTGACGCCCGCGACCGCGCTCTCTGCCGAGCGCAGCGTGCGCCCGGCGACGAGCG
>JACDEG010000118.1 GCA_013816505.1 Pyrinomonadaceae bacterium
GAAGCTGGACCTGACTTTTCGGCTGAGACGTGCCCGCAGGCTTCGCTCTCCGACCTCGACCTGGCAGCTATCGAAGACTTCCGCGTTCGATGGCGGCGCAAAACAAACAACGACGCGCTGGTTAATCTTTCCGCCGAACAACTGCTGACCGATGCTGAGTTGATGGTTGACGGCAAACTGACTTACGCTGCGCTCGTCCTTTTCGGCACCCGTCAAGCACTCGGTCGCTATCTCGCGCAAGCGGAAGTAATCTTCGAGTACCGTTCGAGCGAAGCATCAGGTCCGGCAGCCCAACGCATCGAGTTTCGGCAAGGCTTTCTGCTGTTTCGTGATGAGTTGTGGCAGACAATCAATCTACGCAACGACGTGCAGCACTTTCAAGATGGACTCTTCGTTTACGATGTGCCGACGTTCAATGAAGTCGCCGTTCGTGAAGCGATTTTGAATGCCGTCAGCCACAGAGATTACCGACACGGAGGGTCAATCTTTGTTCGACAGTATCCGCGTAAATTGGAGATTGTCAGTCCCGGTGGCTTTCCGCCCGGCATCACAACTGAAAATATCCTTTGGCAACAGTTTCCGCGTAATCGCCGGATTGCAGAAGCCTGCGTTAAGTGCGGTCTTGTGGAGCGCGCCGGGCAAGGTGCGAATCGCATTGTTGAGGAGTGCATTAAGGAGAGCAAATCTCTGCCGGACTTCTCCGGCACGGACGCTTATCAAGTCTTTATTACTTACCACGGCGAAATCAAAGACCCATTGTTTCTCCGGTTTCTCAACAAACTTGAGCGTGAGCAAGTGGCGTCATTCACCACGCGAGATTGGCTTGTTTTAGATTCTGTACGCCGCAATCAACCTATTGCCGATGACCTTCAGTCGAATTTATCGGAGTTGTTGCGCGAGGGATTGATTGAGAAGATTGGGCGCGGGCGCGGCATGCGTTATGTGCTCGGACGGGAGTTTGTCAGCCGAACGGAAGCACAATCGCCGACCCCCGACGCCTCGCGTCAGGTCGGTCGCTTCAGCGTTAAGAACTCTCTTCTCGAACTTATCGCCGACAGCAAAGAGGCGGGGGTTGCACTTAACGACCTGATGCAGGCCCAGCCCGACCTGACGCGCCGTCAGGTTCAGAACCTATTGAGGGAACTTTTGGATGAAGGACGTGTACGTGTTGTCGGGCGGACTAAAGCCGCTCGCTGGTACATTTAAGCCGTAGTCAAGATTGCACCGAAATCAAAATCAATACCCGCATTAGTAGGGTCGTTCGGTGCAATCAATTCGCTTAAATGCTTTATACAAAGAGATATATATTGCACCGTAATTGCCCGCTGGGCGGACGAGATGGTGCAATTCCGGCGCAATCACGGCGAGTCTAATAAATATGCAGGAAGGTCAGACATCACTGTTTGGGGAATCTTGTCCCGCCGACGTGTGGCAGCGCGATGCGGCGCGGCGCGCGTGTTGGGCGATCTGTTTAGTCTGGCGAGGCAGTACAAGTCCGGCAAGGCAGAAGGGGAGTCGCTCGACTTCATCAATCGCTTCCGTTTCTACTCGCACTTCAACGCGATGCTGATTCACGTTCAGATGTCGGGCGCGACGTTCCGAATATCTCGGTGGGTACCTGAAAGAAAACGAAGAAGCGCCGCCGATGAGCTTGGACAGTGTGATGAAGGCGTGCTGGTGAATCGAGCAGATGGGATGTGAGACCCACAAGCCGCGAAAGGACAAACAATAAATGAGCGCGACTGTCGCTTACCGCAAGAAACTTATCGAAGTGGCGCTGCCGCTCGAAGCCATCAACCGTGAGTCGGCGCGGGAGAAGTCTATCCGGCATGGGCACCCTTCGACGCTTCATTTGTGGTGGGCGCGGCGACCGTTGGCGGCGTGCCGCGCGGTGCTGTTTGGCTCGTTGGTGGATGACCCGTCGAGTCTGCCGGAGCAATTTCCGACTGAGGAAGCGCAGAAGGCAGAGCGCGACCGTTTGTTTCGGATTATCGAGGAGTTGGTGAAGTGGGAAAACTCGAATAATGAGACGGTGCTACAGGCGGCGCGGAATGAGATTTTGCGTTCGACGAACGGGAATCCGCCGCCGATACTTGACCCGTTCTGCGGCGGCGGTTCAATTCCTTTGGAGGCGCAACGGTTGGGGCTTGAGGCGCACGGCAGCGACTTGAATCCGGTGGCGGTGCTGATAACGAAGGCATTGATTGAGATTCCGCCGAAGTTCGCGGGACGCCCGCCCATTAACCCGGAGGCGCGTGAGAAGTTAGACCACACGGGCGGTTGGACGGGAGCGCGCGGGCTTGCCGAAGATGTGCGGTACTACGGCAGGTGGATGCGCGACGAAGCGGAGCGGCGCATCGGGCATCTCTACCCGAAGGTGCGTTTGGAGAACGGCAAAGATGCGACGGTGATTGCGTGGCTGTGGGCGCGCACGGTGCGGTGTCCGAATCCGGCGTGCGGAGCGCGGATGCCGTTGGTGCGCTCGTTCTGGCTTTCGACGAAGAAGGGGAAAGAGGCGTGGGTTGAGCCGGTAGTTGACCTGACGGCGAAGACGGTGAGTTTTGAAGTGCGAACGAACGCGGAACAGACGCGGAAGCGCACGGCGGCGAAGATTGACGGGGAGCGTGAAATCATCCTGCTTGCGCCGCCGGAAGGCACGGTGAATCGTCGCGGCGCAACGTGCATTGTGTGTAGCACGGTCGCGCCGCTTGACCACGTTCGCGCCGAAGGCAAAGCCGGACGAATGAGCGCGCAGATGATGGCGATTGTCGCGGAAGGTGAACGTGCGCGTGTTTATGTGTCGCCTAATGAGGAACAGTCGAACATTGCAGCGCAGGCAGAACCGCACGATGTACCGGATACGGATTTACCGAAACAGGCTCTTGGTTTTCGTGTGCAAGGCTATGGAATGACGAAGCATCGGGACTTGTTCACTCCGCGTCAACTTGTCGCTTTGATGATGTTCAGCGACCTTGTTAAAGAAGCACGAAACAAAATATTGGAAGACGCGCGTGCTGCAAGCGTGTCAGATGATAACTTGTCGCTTGATGAAAATGGCACAGGAGCGACAGCGTATGCTGATGCGGTAGCAACTTATCTCACGTTTGTACTCAGCAAGACAGCCAATTACGGCTCTTCTCTGTGTTCTTGGCATCAATCCAAAGAACTACTGGTAAGCACCTTTGGTCTTCCAGTGCTTAGTTTTGTTTGGGATTACACGGAAATAAATCCGTTTAGTGAATCAACTGGAAACTGGATGCTTGGAGTATCTCAGGTCGCCAAAACATTAGCAGCCACTCCAGCACATGGAAAAGTATTGTTACGACAACTAGATGCAACGCAGTATGCTGGTCAACCCGGAAATTGGCTTGTTTCCACTGACCCGCCTTACTATGACAATGTTCCTTACGCTGACCTTTCTGACTTCTTTTATGTTTGGCTGCGTCGCACTCTCAGTAAGTACTATCCTAGTCTCTTAAGCACTTTGCTTGTGCCTAAGAAGCAAGAGCTTGTTGCAGACCAGTTTCGGCATGGAACGCGCGAAAACGCTCAAAGGTTTTTTGAAGAAGGACTTGGCAAAGCGTTCAAGCAGATGGCTTCTATCCAGAAACTTGATTACCCGCTTACGATATTCTATGCATTCAAGCAAGCAGAAAACGAAGCAGTTGAGAATGAGAGTGGAAGGGTAGCGGTAGCTTCTACCGGATGGGAGACAATGCTTGAAGGTTTGGTTAAGTCGGGTTTTGTTGTAAATGGCACACTACCGATGCGAACGGAACAACCCGGCGGCTTGCGTGAAGCTGGGCGCAACTCGCTCGCCTCGTCCATCGTCCTCGTCTGCCGCCCGCGTCCAGCGAACGCGCCGCTTGCCACGCGCCGCGAGTTTCTCAACAACCTGAAGCGCGAACTGCCCGACGCGCTCCGTAAACTTCAGCACGGCAACATCGCGCCGGTTGACCTCGCGCAAGCCGCTATCGGTCCCGGCATGGCGGTCTTCTCGCGCTACTCCCGCGTCGTCGAATCCGACGGCACGCCGATGCGCGTCCGTACCGCTCTGCAAATCATCAATCAGACGCTCGACGAAACGCTCTCCGAACAGGAAGGCGAGTTCGACAAAGACACGCGCTGGGCAATCGCGTGGTTCGAGCAGTTCGGCGCGAACGAAGGCGCATACGGCACTGCCGAAGTGCTGGCGACGGCGAAAGCTACGTCCGTCTCCGGCATGGTCGAATCCGGCATCGTCACGGCGCGTGCGGGCAAGGTGCGCCTCGTCCCACGCGCCGAATTGCCCGCCGACTGGAATCCGACGACCGACACGCGCCTCACCGTCTGGGAAGTGACACAGCATCTCATCCACCGCCTCGACACGGGCGGTGAAGCGAGCGCGGCGCAACTGCTCGCCCAAGTCGGAAGTCTCGGCGACACGGCGCGCGACCTTGCCTATCGTCTCTACACCACATCGGAGCGCAAAGGCTGGACGCAAGAAGCTCTGGCATACAACTCCCTTGTCGTCGCGTGGTCGGAAGTCGGGCGCGCGGCAGCAGAGCAAGCGAAGAGTGTACCCGTGCAGGAGACGATGATAGGTTTTTAAGTAGGTTAGAGGTGATAGGGAACAGGCGACAAAAGCAGGCGAGCAATCCTAATCTATAACCTGTTACCTGCCCTCTATCACATATCATCTCGAGGGAGCGACATCATGAACAATCTGAAAGAAGCAGAACAGGCAATCGCTGGTCTCTCGCCCGCCGAGAAAGCGCAGTTGCTTGAGCAATTGATACGCGACTTGCAAACACAACCAGACGCCTTCCCCGGCATTGAGATGACACCAGGCGTGGTGGGCGGGGCGGCGTGCATCCGGCAAACGCGCATCGCCGTCTGGATGTTAGAAGAAGCTCGGCGCGTAGGCATTAGCGATGCCGAACTTCTTCATAACTATCCTGGTTTGACCGCACAAGATTTAGCGAACGCATGGAACTACGTCCGCGTGCATCAAGCGGAAATTGATGAGCAAATCAAGCTCAATGAAAACGACGATGATGAAAGCCAAAACGCTTGATGCTCTTTTACGCAGACGAAAACTTTCCGCGCCCGGTGGTGGAAGAACTGCGCCTTTTAGGTCATGACGTACTAACTGCGCTGGAAGATAGACGCGCCAACCAGCGCATCCCGGATGATGATGTTTTGAAGCGTGCATCTGAATTGGGGCGCATCATTTTAACCATCAATCGCCGCGATTTTAGATTGTTGCACAAGACGCGCGTTTCTCACGCAGGCATCGTCATCTGTACTCAAGATAGAGATTTCACTGGACAGGCGGGGCGTATCCAAGCGGCGTGTCTCGCACTTGAAGAGATGAGTGGTCAATTGATTCGCATCCATCGTCCGTCGAAGCGGGCGTGAACTTATAAAACAAGAACAAAAGGTCGTGGGAATCACACTGACAGATGAGGGCAAGAACGCCTTCGATGCTGTCTTAAAGAAGTGAAAACCACGACATGAACAAACGCGATACTAACCTCGAATCTGAAGCAAAGAAGATGGCAATAAGCAACCACGAACGAGTCGGCAAGGCGCTTGAACTATTCAATCAAGGGCTGATGCCGTTCTTTGAACGCGAACTCATCGCACGGTGCGGCGACAATTGGCAGGAAGAACTGCGCTCCGGCATGGACGACCGTTTGTTCGATAACAGCCGACAAGGTGAGTTGATTCACTGGGACACGCATCGCTTGTTGAGCGTGATGTGGAACAAGTGGAACGAGGTTTTCGGCAGAAAACTCGGTCACGCCGAACGCAGTCTGGTCAGCGAACTGCGCGAAGTGCGTAATCGTTGGGCGCACCAGAAGTCGTTCACACTCGATGACGCATACCGCGCGCTCGATAGCATCAGCCGATTGCTCACTGCTATCTCTGCGCCGGAAGCCGAAGAAGTCGAACGCCTCAAGCAGCAAGTTCTGCGTCAACGCTTTGAAGAACAAACGCGCCGCGAAACCAAACGCGCAACCGAAATTTCGCTCGAAGGCAAACCCGCCGGCGGCTTGAAGCCGTGGCGCGAAATCATTACGCCGCACCCGGATGTCGCATCTGGACGCTATCAGCAAGCAGAGTTTGCCGCCGATTTAGGTCAAGTCTTTCGCGGCGAAGGCGCAGATGAATACCGCGACCCGCGCGAGTTTTTCCGTCGCACATATTTGACCGAAGGCTTACGTCATCTCTTGACGGGTGCGCTGCAACGTCTCGCGGGCAGAGGCGGCGACCCAGTCATCGAACTGCAAACCAATTTCGGCGGTGGCAAAACTCACTCGATGCTCGCGATGTTTCATTTGTTCTCAAACTCTGCGCCCGGCGAGTTGGCAGGCATGGAAACCGTGCTGCGAGACGCCGACGTAAACGAGATTCCGCAAACGGCACGCGCCGTTTTAGTCGGCACGGCTCTCTCTCCCGGACAACCGCGCCGCAAGGCAGACGGCACGGTTGTTCACACAATGTGGGGGGAGTTAGCTTACCAACTCGGCAAACGCGAAGGTTATGCGCTGCTCGCCGAAGCGGATGAGCGCGGCGTCAGTCCCGGTTCTGATGTCTTGCGCGACTTGTTTGACCGCACGGGCGCGTGCCTGATTCTGATTGATGAATGGATCGCGTTCGTCCGGCAGCTTTACGGCGTCGAACATTTACCCGCCGGTTCATTCGATGCCAATCTTTCGTTCGCGCAAGCCTTAACGGAAGCCGCGCGCCAATCGCCGAATACATTAGTTGTTGCCAGCATCCCGTCATCTGATATTGAAATCGGCGGAGAAGGCGGCAAAGCGGCTCTCGAACGATTGAAAAACACTTTCGGACGTTTGGAGTCTGCGTGGCGACCCGCGAGCGCCGAAGAAGGATTCGAGATTGTGCGCCGTCGCTTGTTTCAACCGATTACGAATCCGGCAGACTTTACGGCGCGTGATGCAGTGGTGCGAGCTTATGCCGAGATGTATCGCACGCAAGCAAGCGAATTCCCGTCAAGCACACGCGAAAGCGATTACGAACGACGCTTGACTGCTGCTTATCCAATTCATCCAGAACTCTTTGACCGTCTATATAACGATTGGTCGAGCCTTGATAAGTTTCAGCGTACGCGCGGCGTGCTGCGTTTGATGGCTGCCGTGATTCACACGTTGTGGGAGCGACAAGACGGCAACCTGTTGATTATGCCTGCGAGCGTTCCGGTTGACGCGCAGAGTGTGCAGTTTGAGTTGACACGCTACATGGAAGACTCCTGGATTCCTGTCATTGAAAAAGATGTTGACGGAGCAACATCGCTTCCGCTTGCGCTTGATCGCAACAACCCGAACTTCGGACGCTATTCGGCATGTCGCCGCGTCGCGCGCACGCTCTACCTCGGTTCGGCTCCAACGCTAAACACGAGCAATCGCGGCTTGGAAGACAATCGCATCAAACTCGGTTGTGTGCAGCCCGGCGAATCAGTTGCAACCTTCGGCGACGCGCTTCGACGGATGACCGATCAAGCAACGCATCTCTACGTTGATGGCACGCGCTACTGGTTTTCGACGCAGCCGAGCGTGACGCGCCTCGCGCAAGACCGTGCGGCACAGTTCTCCGAAGATGTCGTCATTGAAGAGATTCGCCGCCGCTTACGTGCGGACGACATCACGAAAGCGCGTGGCGATTTCTTGAAAGTTCATCCGTGTCCGGCGTCAAGCAGCGATGTGCCTGACGAACGCGATGCGCGCCTCGTCATTCTTGATCCTGAGTATCCACACAACGCGCGAGCCACCGACAGTCCCGCGCGCAAACAAGCACAACTCACCCTCGACACGCGGAGCACAAGTCCGCGCACGTACCGCAACGCGCTTGTCTTTCTCGCCGCCGACCGGACACGGCTCGAAGAACTCAACTCGGCGGTGCGCCAATACCTGGCATGGAAGTCCATAGACAACGAGCGTCAGACGCTCAACCTCGATGCCTTTCAAACCAATCAGGCGCAGAGCAAGTGCAAGGATTCGGAAGACACCATCAAGCGCCGCATCCCGGAAACCTACCAATGGCTCATCGTTCCAATACAGCCGCAACCGCAGGGGACTGCAACGTGGGAAGAGTTTCGCTTGCAGGGCGAAGATGCACTCGCTGTGCGCGCGAGCAAGAAACTCAAGAACGAGGAGTTGTTGATTACGCTGTACGCACCGACGCTCTTGCGGAGTATGCAACTCGACGCTATTCCGCTCTGGCGCGGTGATCACGTCGGCGTCAAACAACTCTGCGACGACTTCGCGCAATACCTCTATCTGCCGCGCTTGCAATCGTGTGAAGTGCTGCTTGCCACAATCAGCGCCGGACTCGCGCTGCTTACATGGGAAGATGAAACTTTCGCTTACGCCGAAGGCTACGACGAAGCACGCAATCTTTATCGTGGGTTGAGTGCAGGAGCAAGCAACCGCAGAGTCGTGCTCGACAACAACAGCCTCGTCGTCAAGTCTGAAGCGTCAATACGCCAGATACGCGAGCAGTCACCAAAAACACCAGTTACGGTACCTGGCGAGGGACAGACATCAACTCTGTTGACAGATGATTCTGGTAACGTCACATCATCACAGGGCACTTCGCTTCAGGATCAAGGAGGCTCAAGTGCCACCGCTACGCCCACAGCAAATCCGCCAAAGGCAAGACGTTTTCACGGAGTGGTTGACCTTGATGCAAACCGCCTCGGTCGTGACGCGGGAACGATAGCCGAAGCCATCGTTCAGCACATCGCCGGACTTATCGGCTCGGAAGTCGAAATCAGTTTGGAGATACATGCCGAGATACCGGACGGCGCTCCTGACAACGTTGTACGCACAGTGACCGAGAATTGCCGAACGCTGCGCTTCAAGGATTTTGGGTTCGAGGAGTCGTGAGTACCATGAAATGTAATCACGAACGTGGCAGAGCAGAACACAATTATCAAATCGTTGTGTCTGTGGTTGAAGATGCCGGCATCCTTGAATTCTGTGGGCTATTGGCGCTCCCAAGCACGAGTTGGTGCGTCTGAAAATTTGGCAAGCCTCGCAATGCGCGACACTATATTCATCAGTCATGCTAACCCTGAAGATAACGAGTTCTCACGCTGGTTACACCTACGCCTTGCTACGGAGGGCTATCCTGTATGGTGCGACTTGGTGAAGCTCAGGGGTGGTGAAGACTTCTGGAAGGACATCGAGCAGGCAATACGCGAAAGGACAATAAAATTCCTTTACGTGCTGTCGAAAACGTCGAATGTCAAAGACGGACCACTGCAAGAGCTGGCTGTGGCGAAGGGTGTCGCGCGTCGCGAGAAGTTGCATGACTTCATTATCCCCCTCCATATTGATGACCTCCCCTATAACGAAACAAACATCGAAATCAATCGCTTGAATGCCATCACCTTTGAACAAGGATGGGCTAAGGGGTTGAAAGTTTTATTGGAGAAGCTCGAACAAGATCAAGTACCGAAAAATCCTACATACACGCCGGAGATTGTTGCATCGTGGTGGTGTGAACAGTTCAGCGCCGACCGTGGAATTATCAACGAATCCGAGGATCACCTATCAAACTGGTACTCCATCGAAGCTTTACCCAAAGAACTGTACTTTCATCTCCTCCATCCTTTGAAGACGGCTGAAGCTAATATCAAAAACGAACGGCTGTTTCCGGTGTCCCATTTCAAGAATGGTGTACTCACATTCGCGCACCGCGATGATTTCAAAGACGAACCCATAGACGGCTCATTCATTGCCGACTCACACCATTTCATTACACAAGATTTGCTCGATGGTAAACATGCTGAGACGTTCATTGATGGTAAGCAGACGCGCAACGCAGTCACACTATTGCTCGAAGTAGGATGGCGGAGAATGATCGAACGGCATAAGCTTCCCATTCATGAGATGTCGAATAAGGCGTGGTGCTTCTACTTCATTAAAGGGCGGGTCGATAAAGACAAGCTTTACTTCTCAGGAGTGAACGGAAAGCTCGCCCATCGCAACATTATGGGCTACAGGACGATGAGAACGAGTGACGGCGGAACCAGACTGAGACATTGGCACTTCGGAATTAGCGCCAGACCGTTTCTGTACCCAGTAGCGGCATTCAGCATTAGACCGCACGCCGTTTTCTCTGATGACGGCACTCACATTTGGGACAGCGCCGACAGACTGCACAGGGCGTGCATGAGCCAATGCAAAGATTGGTGGAATGACGATTGGCGAGATCGAATACTTGCCACGATGAATTGGCTCGCCGGCGAAGCTGGTAAAATCACAGTGCAACTCGGAAGTGATGTCGGTATTAGCGTCGCCAAGTCGCCGCTCGAATTTACGAGTCCGGTTTCATACATCGAACCCGGAGTTTCATCGGAGACGGACATAGAGGTGGAAGAAGTTGACGAGATTGAAGATGAAGATTCGGATGAGGACGAGTGATGAGAAGCATGATTAAACTTCCTGAACCTACGCTTCTCTTCGGTCACGACCAAGCGATGGAAGACCCGCGCGACGGGTTGACGCTCTTCAAGCCGCTTGATGAAGGTAAAATATACGGCATCAGAGCCGGCGTCATCGGCACTAAGGAAGGGATTCGTCGCTACAAAGATTGGGTCGAGCGTATTCAAAAACCTATTTTTGATCTTAATGACGTCGGTGATCCACTCATCCATCGTCCGTTTTTTCCTGGGTTTGAGACGGTCTTCGGGATTCCTTGGGAGTCACAACCAACGTTAGAGATACAACTTCCCGAAGGTGAATTAGAAAAACATCTATTCCTCGACGATAAGTACCAGCGTGTGTACAAGACCGTTGAAGTGTACTCGGAGAGAATTATTCAGGCAATCAGGCAAGAAGATGCCGAAGTTGATATTTGGTTTGTGGTCATCCCGGAGAACGTGTGGAAGAAGTGCCGCCCAAAATCTTTTGTCGAAGCAGCACTGCGCATTAAATCTGCGGATAAGATGCCGGTCAAGCGCGCGCAGACGCTGCAAATTGCGCCGTCTCTATTCAACGAAGAGAATCTCGCCGCCATTCCTTATCATTATGAGGTGAACTTCCATATTCAACTCAAAGCGAGATTGCTTGAGCATAAAGTCCTTACCCAAATTTTACGTGAGACGACGATTGCCCCGCATGAATTCAAAGACCAGTTTGGTCGTCTGTTAAGGCAAGTGGATGAGCCGTCTGCTATCGCTTGGAATCTTTCGACCGCAGTTTTCTACAAAGCAGGGGGGCGACCGTGGAAGATTAGCGACGTTCGTGAAGGAGTGTGCTACATCGGTCTCGTGTTCAAGCAGGATGAAAGAAATCCTGATCCGCGCTCCGCCTGCTGCGCCGCACAAATGTTTCTTGATTCAGGCGATGGAGTTGTTTTCAAGGGCGCGGTTGGCCCTTGGCATGTTCCGGGAAGGGGCGACTACCATCTGACCCGCGTGGCTGCCAAGCAGTTGGTCGGGTTAGCTGTTGACACTTACAAGTATTACAAAAAAGAGCCGCCCAAAGAACTATTCTTACATGGCAAAGTAAGATTCGAGCATGAAGAGTGGAACGGGTTCAGGGATGCCATGGATTCTTCGACCAATTTGGTTGGAGTCCGCATCCATGATGAAAGCTATTTGAGACTCTACAGACGAGGCAGGCATCCGGTGCTGAGAGGGCTTGCCCATGTACGCGACACTAGAACGGCATACTTGTGGACGAAGGGTTACATTCCGAGGTTGCAAACCTATCCGGGTAGGGGCGTGCCTAAACCGTTGCTCATTGATGTTTGTCGAGGAAAAGCTCCAATCGAAACAGTACTCGGAGACATTATGGCACTTACAAAATTGAACTACAACACATGTATATTTGCCGATGGACAGCCAGTAACTCTTAAATTCGCTGATGCAGTCGGAGAGATACTTACGGCTGGACCGATCAAAGATGTTACACCGCTTCCTTTCAAGCATTACATCTAACCACTGCTTGCAAAGCGTGTACTTGGCGAAAGGCGAAAACTTTGTGCGCAACTGCTCGGCAGATGCATATAGAGGTGGTCATCGATGTGGGATGATCAAACAATCCCATGTTGGTCATTATCGGAGGCGGTCAGTATTTTCACGCGCGGCGACCTCAGCAGACAATCATCTACGACTCATTCCGGCGGCACCAGATCGTGAGACGTGCGAGGCCGCTCACCTGGATCAGGGTGAGGCGAGCCACGAAGGCGGGTGGTCGCCTTGACCCTCATCGGGGAAAGCGTACAATGGCGATCAACCGGACGGTGCTAAATGTGCCAGTCCCCTCACAATCCCTCAAAAGATTGTGATGCGGAGAGGCGGTGTTGTGAGGACGCCGCCTTTCGATTTTGCAGCAGCCAAATCTTCGCTCGCCGTCATCCCTTGTGTCACCTTGCTGCGAAGTTAAAGTGCCGCGCCTTCAACCAACCGACCATCGACAGCCCACATCTCATCAACTCACGGTAGGGTCGAAGGTGTTCACTACTCACGAGAGACATCCACCTCGCCGACGAGACTGTTGACCATGACTCAGACCACATCACCGCTCCTCGATCTCCTCGCGCAGATCGATGCGGGCATCATCATTTTCGAGCCGTTCCCGCGCACCTCGGCCGAACTGGTCGCGTTCCAGGAGACAGTCCGGCGGTTGCAAGAGATGGAACAGCTTGGCCTGGTGCGGCGCGTCTTCACGCAGGTGCGCCACATTGCCGGGCAGGACTACTTTGATCTGGCGATGGTGCAGGGCGGGATGACGGCTGAAGGCCAGCGGCTGCTTGAGGAACACACGGGTGGTCAGCAGAAACCGGGCCTGTTGAGGTGAGATCAACTCTTACCATTTCGGCTAAATTGGTAACAGTGCTAAATTGAAGGTGCAGTAACAACGGGGCTTCCAGGCCTCGTTTGTGCTGCCCGCCAATACTCGTAATGGAAAGAGTCGATCCCACATGGCACGAACAACGAAGACCGCCACACTACAGGTCGTAGATGATCGAAAGAAGAATTTCCTGACCGAAGCTGAGATCAACAAGTTCTTCGACGCGGCGCGCAAAGGTCGGCATGGCGTCCGTGACCACGCGATGGCGTTGATGACCTTCCGCCACGGCCTACGGGTCAGTGAGCTGATCGGTGTGCGCATCAAGGATGTGGAGTTGAACTCGTCGCACCTCCACGTGCGACGCCTCAAGGGGTCGCTCTCGACCAACCAGCCGGTTGCAGGCGATGAGCTACGGGCGATCAAGGCGTGGCTGCGCGTGCGTGAAGAGCGCCCTGACGCCCGCTCGCCGTATCTGTTCTTAAGTGAGCGCGGCGGACCGTTGACGCGGCAAGCCATTGGTCTGTTGTTCCGCGCGATTGGACGCCGCGCCGGACTCGCTGATGTTCATCCGCACATGCTGCGGCACTCGACGGGCTTCTATCTCGCCAACAAAGGATATGACACACGATTGATCCAGGATTACCTGGGGCACAAGAACATCAGCCACACGATAATCTACACGCGGACGGCGGCATCGAGGTTTGAAGGTCTGTGGCGATGAGTTCAGCGCGTCACGACGACAGACATGGCCTTCACCTTCACGAATCGTTGCCGTACCCGTGAACTTGCCGTCAGCCGCGGCCAACGCGGCGGCGCTGGCCCGTTAATGGCGTAGCGAGCAAGGCGAGGCACGAGCGCGCGAACGAAGCGGCGGCGCAAGGGGGAGAACTTAATAAAAGTGTGGCGGACGATAACGCGCATTATGTTGTCGTGG
>JACDEG010000119.1 GCA_013816505.1 Pyrinomonadaceae bacterium
AGCGTCTGCATCAGACTCAGCAAGACTCCTCTGGTTTTTGCACCTTCTTCGGCTTGCGAACCGAAACTGACTTTTCGTGCGATGACAGTCGGGCGCAACTCGCGCTCTGCTCGGTTGTTTTCTGCCGGAACCTTCCTATCTCAGCAATTCTCGGTTTACATTGTTTAATTTTTGAAGACATTAGAGATAAGCCACAACATGCAAGTCGGCCCGAAAAGTCTTAAACCATTGTGAATAATGAATTTATAAATCTAAACCGAGAATCGCTGTCCTTGCTCGCGGGTGTTATCCGGAGGCATGCCAAGTTCTAACGCACATACGTGTAACCTCTACTGCCATGCCCGCCGGGAGAGGCTCGCCGAAATTACCGATCAGCAGACGATTACGCCTACAAACGGGTTGGATTGGCTCATTCTAATGTGACATTGTCGAGATAAATACGCTTCCAAGTTAGGTTCCACTAATACTACTTTTGTGCACTCTAGAGTGTCTGTACTCACCGCTCATAAGCCATCGTAATTGTGGCAGGCCATCAGTATGTCGCATTCAATAAGCCCGCAGGAACGCGATCAGAACCACACCGCCTTTGCGGCTTACACCATTGTGCAGAAGATTATTTTGGGGAACATGCGCCTTCAATTCGCCAATGTCTCCGCCATCTCGCAGGGTGCGACTTACACGGCGCAGCTGATCAGAGACCTGTTGCGCCAGCGCTAGCGCATACAGCTTCTGTATTGTCTTCAAATAGTTGAAAACTATTCAGAAGGAGCGATACGACAAGCGCGTCAGCATTGGTTGCCGAAGGCGCTATATTGTGCAGACTTCGCAAGCATTGAACCGCTTCTGGGAGGCTGCCGGTGCTGATATGCATATGAAAGAGCGCCATCAACACATCCTGATTGCGCGGTTGGAGTTCTAATGCTGTTTTGTACGCCTCAGTAGCTTGGCGGAATTTTCTGCAAACGGCGTAAGCCAATCCGAGATGGTAGCGAACGTCGGCGTTCTCCGGTTCCAGGGAAGCCGCAAGAGAAAAGGCTTCGACTGCCCGCTTCTCCAAACCTCTGCCCAACTCTAAGAAACGCTTTCCATAGTCGAAGTGCACCGCCGCATCTTTCGAGCCCAAGCGCACATGCTGTTCGTACTCATTCACGCTCTCCGAAATCGGATCGCTGTCGAACCACTCCGCGTTGAAGCTTGCGCCACGCGATAATTCCATATCGTCTGCCAAGTCTCGCCTGTCGCGCAGATCACGTGAGTTCACCTGCAACACATCAGTTGCTTTGTGTGCGAAGCTACTCATCATTGTTTCTTTCTCTTGTTGCAGAACTCCTCGAAACTGAGTAGTTGAACCCGGTCTTTGACCGCCGACTGCATCACGCTGCCGAGCACGTGGTCGAGTTGTTCCTGTTGCCACTTGGCGATGTATGGGTGCTGCTTCAGCAAATCTTGTTTGCTCGCTTCGACGAGTCGCTGGCGCTCCGACTTGGACATCTCTTCGTCGATGTACCTGTCAACCTCGCCGCGCACGTACTCGTCATAAGCCATCTCAAGCTGGTAGTGGTTCAAGTGCTGCGACTGCCGCGCCTCACTAGCTTCGAGCAGGAGTTGCTTCTTCCGGGTCGTCTCGAAGTCATCGGGCACGATCACGTTCTTCTCGATGAGGTAGATATAGAAGCCCGGCGGGTTGCGGTACTTCTTAGGTGCTTGGGCGATGAGGTGCTCTCCCCACTCAAGCTGATCCGGCACATGTTGGTTCTCGGCGAGCGACGCCAACAGCTTTCGCGCTCTGGCTTCCTCGATGCCCCGCCTCGTCAGTGCCTTCAGCAACTCATGGTCTGCTTCTTTCTCTGGCAGTGGCTTGACGCTCTTGGTCTGGGGCGCGCGTTTCGCTTGCGGCTCGCTCCCTCCAACGCCGTTCGTCTCTGCCGATGTCGGCTCAATGTCGATCACCTGTCCCTTGCGGGTGAACGCTCTGTACTCAGCCTTCGCCCGCTCGCCCGGCGTGTAGTACATCATCCAGTCCGGCTTCCCTTCACCGTCCATCGTCTCCTCGAAGTCGACCTTCTCCAAGTAGCCGGAGCGGACGTGCGGGCGGTGCACCTTGTACATCTGCACCCGGAAGTTCTCGTGGTCGAAGTGACGCTTCTGAGCGGAGAAGGTGCAGTAGTCGGAGTAAGACATCTTGGCGTGTGGGTGCTTGTACTTGAGCGCGGCGAAGATGCGGTAGCTGATAACTTCGTAGCAGCGTTGCGGTGCAGGCGGAAGCTCTCTCAAATAGTCGTAGTCGAGCGGTCGCACCGGCGCGTTGTTCAGGACTTCCCAGTAAGGGTCGTTCAAGATCAGGTACACCGCGTTGGCTTTCTTCCCGTCCGGCAGCCGCTCACCGGTGAAGATCACGTTGTACCTCGTGAACCCCGCTTCCAGATTCCGCTCGACGCCGTCGGCTCCCTTGTAGCTTAGCTTGGCGGTGATGAACGCGCTCGCGTTCTGGAGGATCGCCCGCTTGATGTTGTTCGTGTTCTGCCCGCTGTCGGGCATGTCCATGTCGCGGCAGAGTTGGCTCAGGCTTCCGAGCTTGATGAGCTTCGGCAGAGGTCTCTCCGCTTCGTCGATGCGCCGGTTGATGAGCAGCGTATCCACCTTGTAAGCGAGGGCACGCGCCTGACCGTATTCTTCGCTGTACGAGACCTTCCACTGAAGGTTGACCACGCCGTGCTCGTTGCGCCGCTTGATCTCGATCTTGATGCGACCCTTCTTCGCCAGATAGTGGATCGGCAATTTCGACAACACTGTTTCCGTGCGTATGATGTTGAGCGCCGCCAGATCGCGCGCCATGAGCGACTTCGCTTGCGATGCTTTACTCGCTGATGATGAATCCATTGAATCTCACATCAACAACAGCAGTCCCCCTATCTGTTGTTGTCTTCTTTAAAGTCAGAACATATGTCTAAACAAAGTCTACAGAGCCGCAAACGCTTTATTTATATCCATTAAAGCCCTATTTTCGTACCCGTAAGTACGTTCCCGCGTACCTCAAAGTACGCTACACCGTAACTCAAAGTACGTCCTCTCGTACCCGTAAGTACGCTCTCGCGTACCTCAAAATACGCTCGCCCCGTACCCCAAAGTACGTCCCCCCCGTACCTCAAAGTACGTCCTTTCACTAGCCTAGTTTGCCGGGTTTTTCGCGGCTGGTACTTCATCATTCAACTCTTCGCTTGCGAACCTTTGTTCCTGCTCATCCCGCCTGCGGTACTCAGTCGTGAGCATTCCAGCGAAGCCCCAGTTCTCCGGTTCCACTTCGTCAATGATGATGTGAGTATGCTCCGGTCGCTTGCCGAGCACCCTCACCAACGTCTGCGTAATCTCTTCGACGATCTGCCTCTTTTGAGCAGTCGTAACGCCGTCTTTCGTAATGCGGACGTTAACGTATGGCATGTGTCATCCATCCCCGATCTATTCATGAGACAGCTTCCGGTTAGTCAACTAGGCTGGTGAATCCGACGCCTTGTTCACTTGATACTCGACGCCCTGCTGTTTGCCCCGACCGAGATGCAACTGCAGCTTGACGATCACGCCTTTCAGTTCGAGACGCCTGACGACGTACTGCACGCCGCTCATGCTGAAGCCGGTCGCCTCAGCGAGTTCCGGCAGATTGGCGATGCACGTCTCTCGCCCCGCGCCGTATGAAAGGTCATGGAGCACGCGGTAGAGTTTCTGTTCGCGCTTGCCGAGTTGCGCGGGCGTCGTCGTCGCGGAGACGGAGTTGATCTCGACGACTTTCGCGCGTGCTGGTTGCGTCGTGTCGTTACTCTGCCGCGCCGCCTTGCCGGAGCCTTGCTTTCCGGCGTAGAGGTAGTCGAGGACTTTGCGCGTCGGGTCGCTGCTCGTCTGCTCGCGCGTCTTAGCGACTTGCGCCAACGCTTCGGCGGCTCGACGGCGCGCCGGTGACACTCTTTCTTGCTTTCGCTTGGTTTCCATCAAGCACCTCGTCCGCCAACCTCTTGTAGTCGTAGTAGCCGCTCGAACGCGGGTTGTCGATCATCGTCTCGCCCGCCGACATCGCCACCGAGATGTCGGTGTTCAAGTTGATGCGCGTGTCATAGACGTTTTCGCCGAAGTCAACGACGAGTTGTTCGCGCAACGCCTCCGACTCGTTCACGCCCTGCCGGTAAAAGGTTTGCAGCACGCGCACGTCCCAACTCATCTCGAAGTCCTCTTTGAGCTTCCCCAACACTTCGAGGACGTTCTGGGCGGCGATGTAGGCGAGCGTCGCGGAGACCGGTATGAGCACCGTCTGCGCGGCGACGAGCGCGTTGAGCGTCAGCAAGCCGAGATTCGGCGGGCAGTCGATGACGATGTAATCGAACTTCAGAGGGCGCAGCCCGTCGCGCAATCGTTCAACGGGGCGGAATGTGTCGCGGAGTTCTACTTCGCCGATGGCGAGTTCCTTATTCGACGGCAGCAAATGTGTTTGGTCGCGCAAAGGGATGTGCGCTTTGTCAGCCTTCGCGCGTTTGAAGAGCACGTCGTACACGGTCGGCGAGAGCGTCGTCGGGTCGATGCCGAAGGTGCGCGCGCAGTGCCCCTGCGGGTCTAAATCGACGAGCAGCGTCCGGTGACGCAATCCGAGAAAGGCGGCGAGGTTGCAGGCGGTCGCGGTCTTGCCGACGCCACCCTTTTGATTGCTGACCGCGATAGTCTTAGGCATGTGCTCCTGCTCCTTCCTTCGCGGCTTTAGTAAAGCGGCTCAGCTTCTTCACGTCTTCACGACTGACGAGTTTCTCTCGTTTATCGAGCGGGTTGAGTTCGTAAGCCAGATGCCCCTCTTCGAGCATCTGCGCCATCTTGGTGCGGCTGATCTTCAGCACCCGTATTGCTTCGGTGATGTTCATCATGTCTTTCGGCATATACGATCCTATATGTGCGGGCAAAAACGAAACATTAACACAACATATTGTGCCGGGATCATAATGGACGGACTTGGACAAATCAAGACGAAAATGGACGAACCTTGTGATTCGATAAAGAAGGGCTACCCTCATGCTTTTCAGGTAGCCCCTCGCCGACCTTACCTTGCGCCTGTGCGCTGCCGTAAATTTTAGAAGCGCAATTGCTGCGAGAGTCCGCTGATCTGATGAGAGGCAATGGAGCCGAACGCCGAAGCAACCGCCGCTCGTTCTTTAAGCCGCGCCGCTTCCAATCCCGCCGTGCGGCTGATCTCCGCCGCTTTGATGCCGGCGGCGAAGTCGGCTTGGTTCGCTCTGAGGTCGTAGCTGTACTTCGCGGAGATGCCGCCGAGCGTGATCGCCGTGCCGCGATTAACGCCGCCCGAAGCGACGCCCGCCGCCGTATTAGCAGCACTGATGTTCGCTCCCTCTTGGCGCGTGTAAGCGGCGGACACGTCACCGCCGTACTGCTGCTGACTCTTGATCCCAGCATCGGACGCGGTGTTCTGCTGCCGCTGCGCTTCGTCGGCGAAGACGTTCGCGGCTTCTCTGTTCGTGCGGTTCCTGATCGAGATCGGGTGGTTGCCGGTCGCGCCGATGCCGGCTTCCGTGATGCCGCCAGACCAGCCGCCGAGCACGGGGACAGCTTGCCCCGCGCCGCGCGACCAGCCTTCCATCTTCTGCGCGCTCGACTCGCCAGCGATCTGCTGTTGCTCGCGCCGGTTCGAGGCGACGGTCATCTCGTTCGACTGCGTGCGCGAGATGTTCGTCTGCCTTGTCTGCTCGCGCACGCTCGCCGCCGCCGTGTCGCGTCCCAATTGCCCGGCTGCCGCCGCCTGAATGACGCCCGCGCGCCGGTTCCCTTCGATGCTCGCAAGTTGCGCCACTTGGCTGCCGCGTGCGCTCGCGACGCCCGCCGTTTCGTTGCCTTTGGCGCTCAAGTCAGCGGAAGTTTTGCGACCCTCGACGCGCGCTCCTTCGGCGCTCGCCGCGCCGTGTACCTGCATCTGTTCGGCTTGGCGGTTGATCGCGGCGGCGGTCGTGGCGCTGACGGTTCCGACGCCGGTCGCCGCCATCCCGCTCATCACGCCGTTCGTAATCTGCGCGACGCCTTCATAGACCTTGCCCATCACAATCCAGTACGACAAAAACGGCGCGAGGATCATCATCACGCCCGCGACGAACATCACGATCCCCAACACTGCTATGACAAACACTGGCTGCGAGAGTGGCGATGTCACCGCCGTCATCGTCGCCCGATCCCAGATGTAGAGCGGGTCGTCGTCGCCTAACATCAGCGCCATGTTCCCGGCGGTGTAGGCGAGTATCCGCAATCCTTGCACGACCGCCGGGAACACTAAGGTGAGTACGGCGACGCCCCACGCGAACTTGTAACTGGATTGGCTGGCGAACTGCCGGTCAACCGCGACGGCGACCATGAACGGCGCAAGCAGCCGCATGAAGATGAGGAGAAAACTCCTTGACAGCAGCAGCCACAGATCGCCCAATTCGAGCACGCCGCGACAGAACGAGAGCGCGCTAAAGAGCGTCGGCATACTCCACAGGTTCTTCATCTCCGTCGTCACGTCGTCAATCTTCGACTCGCGGTTGTAGAGCACGCCCATAATGCCGAACGCCGGGTCTTGCTGGCTCGGGTTAGGGTTCACCGGCAAGTCTTCGCCCCTGACTCGCACGGTGAACATGCCGGCTTGGAACTTCGTGTATGACTCGTTAAAGCTCTCCTGCGCTCCCCGGCGCACGGTGTTGAGCCACGAGTCGTTCGTGTCGGTGCCCGATGCGATGGCGGTTCCGATGCCGCTTCCGAAGTCGATGATAAGCGTCGTCATCGTCACGATGGCGAAGCAGACCGCGACGCGCCCGAACCACCAGAAGGTGTCGAGCGCCCCGCCGTTGTGCTGCCGGAATAGTTTGAGGAAGGCCGTCATCATGAGGGCGATAGCGAGCATCTGCGCCAGCTTGATGAACCACCCCATCAGCGGACTCTCGACTTCGTAGATCAAGTAGGGGAGTATCCGCGTCGCTTCGAGCGTCATCCGCGTCAGCCCGTCGCTCAGAGACCCCGTGCCCGCGGGTTGCGGGGCGGGCGGCGCGACTTGCGCGTACACGCTCGCCGCGCCCGCCCCCAGCGCGAACCACAGGCAGACGACGGCGTGAAGCACCGCCGCTTTCACGTTCGGCGAACGATGCGGGAAGAAGCGCGCGCTACTCGGTGGGTCGGTGACGGGTCGCGCCATTGTATTGCTCCAAATCTCGGATGAGGTCTTCCTTGACGCTGAAGAACGAGTCCCATGCTTGCTCCATCGCCTCAACATCTTTCGCGAAGTCGCCGCGCTCGACGAAGACCATGTTGTAACGCTTCAACCGTTCTTCGATCAGGTCGGTCAGACGCTTGATCTCCGCATCCACTTGCAGGATTTGACTGTTGAGTTCATCGGCGTGCTGGCTGAGGCGCAGAATTGTCGTCGGCGAGCGCATGCTCTCCGGCTTGCTCAATTCCTCTTGTAGCAGGCGGTCGTTCTCAATCAGCTCGCGCTGCAAGTCGGCGCGGTCTTTCTTCGCCTGCTTCAACTCCCTGTACCAGCGTTCGAGCAGCGCGTCCATGTTCGCCATGCGCTCAAGCGTCGCGATGCGGTCTTGGCTGGAGCGCCCGATGGACGTTTTTAAGTATTCTTCTAAGTCATTAAGGTCGGCTCGCGGATCGAAAATGCCAGCGCGCAGCCGGTCGTCGATCCGCTTCAGCGCCTCGATGCGCGTCACGACGAGGTGCTGCAAGTTCCTCCGTAGCGTGAACACGCCGCGCACGATGCGCCCCAAGCTGCTCATCGAAACGATGATGTTATGGTTGTTCGCCACGAGCTTGTCGGCTTGCGTCAGGATGCCGCCGAGGGTCGTGACCTGCTGAACTGCTTTGTCGAACATTTTGCCGTAGTGTTCGATCTGCTTTCGATAGTGGTCAACTTGTTCGAGCCAGCGCGCCGCCTCCTCTATCATCTTCTCGATTTGGGTCGCATGGTTCGCCGGGTCATAGACCGTCCACTGCGCTTGCGCGGGCTGCGCTCGTATGAGCAACAAGCCGAGCAGCGATCCGAGCATGATCTGTTTCGTTAAAGATGGTCGCTTCATCCTTTGTTACCTCATCTTCGGCTTAACCTCTCAAATAAGTCCGTTAACAAGTTCTGCGCAAACTCTCGCGAATTAGCGACTGTGTTTAACTGCCATACTGCGGTGAGTACGCCAATCTTAATCAGGTAGTAAGCTGCCGCTTCGTACTCCGCTACCCTGAGTGGCAAGAAGCGCATAGCCGACCATCCGGCGATCAGAAACGACAACATGCACCGGACCGCCGCACCGCAGAGCGCTACGAACAAACTTGCGATCCGCTTGACAGGCTGCGTCTTCATCGCCGTCGGTCGTTCCGCTTCGCTTCAGTGGCAACCGTTGCCGACGCGAACTTGCGCAGGGCTTCGAGCGTCGCGGCATCGACCACTAACTCGGTGTCGCCGAGTTTCATCTCGGCTGTTCGCGCGTCCGTAATGCGACGCAGCGTTTCAGCCGAAACGGACGTGAGGATGGTTTGTGTGATGATCTTGTCTTGTGAGAGCCGAGAGTAGTCGGAGCGAGCGGTGCTCGGCTCAATGATTTGACGTTTGCCGTCGATAATAATGACGAGTTCGGGCTGGCGCGGGTAGATGCCCTCACGCCAGACGCTCGTGAAGACCGCGCTCGCTTCCTCCTCAATCGCCAGCGTGCCGAGCGCGGGCGGGCGCTCGCCTTTGAACTTCGCTTCGAGGTCGAGCGATAGCTTCTGCTCCGCCCGTCCTTTAACAGAAATTAAAAGTCCGTTCAGCTTGACAGTGGTCTCGTCTTTGAAGCCGTCGTACTTGACTTCGACCGCCGACACAGACCGCGTCGCCTGACGTCGGGCGATATTGGAGGTTGCTTCCTGCGCTGATAGGACGGTCGCCGGAGCGCAGCACGCGATGACTAACAGGATGCGGAACCAGGTTACGTGCATCGGAATCTCCTTTGCGCTATAAGCTGAAGGCGATTTCATTAACATCGTCAGCGAGAGGTAGGCATTTTGGGCGGCAACAATTCGCATACAAAGTTCGTCGATCTCAGCCACACCGTTGAGGACGGCATGATTACCTACCAGGGGCTTCCGGCACCCGTCATCCGCGACTTCTTGAGCCGCGAGCAGTCGCGCCTGGCTTACGCGCCGGGCACGGAGTTTCACATCGGCAAGATCGAGATGGTCGCCAACACGGGGACGTATCTCGACTCGCCGTTCCACAGGTACGAACACGGCAAAGACCTCGCGCAACTTCCGCTCGCCTCACTCGCCGACCTCGACACGGTGGTGATCCGCGCTACCCGGTTCGCCGAATGCGCCGTCGGCGAAGAAGCCTTCGCCGGTCGCGACCTGCAAGGCAAGGCGGTGCTTATCCACACGGGATGGGACGCCCACTGGCGAACTGACAAATACTTCGAGGGACATCCGTTCCTGACGAAAGAAGCTGCGGAGTACCTCGCCGCCGTCCGCGCTGCGCTGGTCGGCATCGACTCGCTCAACATCGACGATGTGGCAGACCTCGCCCGCCCCGTACACTCGATCCTGCTCGGAGCGGACATCCACATCGTCGAGCATTTATGCAACATCGCGTCGCTGCCCGATGAAGGTGCTAAGTTCTTCGCCGTGCCGGTGAAGGTTAAGACCTTCGGCACCTTCCCCGTCAGAGCCTTCGCAATTGTTGGATGAGTCTGCCGCATAAGCTACTCGCTAATCATCCGCTCGACCGGCGATTTGCCGTCGGCGAAGTAATCCACCGGCGCTCCCTCCTGCTGCCGCCAATTTCCTTTGGCAGAGTTGTTTTCCGTCGGCTCATCCGCTTCCATCCACAAGCGCGTTTTACTCGTCGCCCGTTCGTTTGACGACTCAGATCTCTTCAGCAACCGCTCGTCGATCTCCGTGCGCCCCGTGTAGGAGAGTCCGCGCGGGTAGTGCTCGGCTAGCCATGTCATCCGTTCGAGCACGCTCCATTCCGGTCGCAAAGTCTTCAAGCGAGCTCTCGCGTCCTTCTCGTAGCTCTTCGATGTGTACGTCCATAACTCTACCGGCGACAGATCGCTCTGGATCATCTCGACAACTTGCTTGTTGCCGTCACCGATGGAGAGCACGTATTGCGCATGTGTTCCTTCGACGTTCGTGATCGCGCGCACCGCGTCAATTGCCGCCGCTGACAAATTCATGTCCTCGGCGAGCTTCGAGAAGTCGCCCGTCTGCGTACCGATGATCTTCGTGCCGGCGTTCTTGATGACGCCGTAAATGGCATCCAAATCTTCGTAAGTGTGAGTGCCGATCATCGTCACGACGTTGTTGGTGCGCCCCTGCCGCGCACTCTTGTTGAGCGGGTAAAACATCTCCGGGTGGTCGGTCTTGTACTTGTGTGCTTCGTCGAAGATGAGGAGTGTCGGCGAGAGCGTCCCGTCCGGCATTTTCTCGCCGATAGAGCGCGTCACCCACGCGCTCACACGATAGCTCATGGAGGCGCGCACATCTTTCGAGAAGGCATAGAGGCTGTCGCATTCGTATACGTCAAGCGGCGAGTGGGCGGCGTAGTCCGGGTGGGTCGGCGCATCCAACCACGGGTGGTCGCGGTAAACCTCCAACGAGAGCAACAGCGCCTCGGCGCGGTCTTTGATCTTCGTGCTCTTCCACGGGTAGCTCTTGAGCGTGTTCAAGAAGTGAGAAAGCGTCGGCTCGTGCTTCGGCATATCAGAACGGTTACGCGGTACTTCCATCTGATACACGTCTTTGACGACGGTCTCGATGATCTTCTCCGCCATCTCCGCGCGCTCGTCGTCACCGCGCACGCGCGCTTGGGTGAGGATGTCGCCGACGACTAAAGCGATCTGCGCTTCGTCCGGCATCTCGCCCGATTCCAAGCCGGGGTAGTCCCAGATGTTGATCGTGCGGGGCTCGCCAGGGACGAACCGCAGTTGCCGCCCGCCGATCATCTCGATGAGCGGGCGAAACATCTCGCTGAAGTCGATGACGCGCACGCGTGCTTTTGGCATCGTCGCGAGCACGTCGCACGCAGTCCTCGCCATCAGCACTGACTTGCCGCTGCCCGACCCGCCGATGACGAGCACGACCGGCTGCGGCGTGATGTCCGTATCGAACAAATTGAGTGGCAGGATGCGGCCCGTCGTCGTTTGGTGAATCGAGTGCGGCGAGCGCGAACCCGCCCACGCGCTCTCGGTCGGTACGAAGCACGCGACAGAGTTCGCCATCTCTTCGATCTCGCGGTCGGTCGCGCGGGCATCAGCTTCGCCGACGATCATCTTCGGGTAAAGCACACGCAACGCCGCCGGTTCCTCGCGCTCGGCGTCGGCTCCGGGGATAAGGCGGAACGTCGAGATGAGTTTCTCGCAGTTTTCTTCGAGCGTTTGCAGCGAACTCTTCAGTTCGGCGCGCGTCTCTGCTCTCTGCCCGTACACGAGCGCATAGACACGTCCTTGCACGAGCGCTTCGACCGGCGAGGTGAGCGAGTCGCGTACTTGGTTGAGTTCACCGAGTGCGCGAGCGCCCTCGGGCGTGAGTTCGCTCGCCCCGTTTGGGCGCACCGCTGAACGCTGAATTTGGCGGATGCGCTTGTCGAGCTTCTTCTTAGCCACCGCGCGGTCGAGGTACACGAATTCGGTGACGACGGTGTGGCGGAAGTTAAGGTTCGGGTGCGCGGTCAGGAAGCGCGTCATCGTCGCGTCAACCGTCGGTTGAGGTGGGGTGAAGAGCGAGACGACCGCGACCGGGAATGACCCATGCATCAAGTACCAGCCGCCGGAGTCGATTGACTCGCCACACAGGTGTCCGTGAATGTCGAGCATCGCATCACCGCCAAGACGCGGCGATACTTTCGCGTTCTGGCGATGACCGAGGTAGATGCGCTCGAATGTCTCATCCTCTGTCATCCGCTCCATCTCAAGCCGCGCTTCGCGCTCGACGAGCCGGAAGACTTTCTCGGCTGAGGAGAACGCTTCCTGTTCGTCGCGCATGAGGCGGCGCGTGATCTTGTCGGTCGCGCTGATTGCGCTCGCACTCCTCAAAGCGCGCCCGACTTCTTTCACGCCGCCTTTACGCAGCTCGGCGAAGAGAGCGGGAACCGCCGCCGTGAGTCCGTGACTCGAATCGTCGCGGTCGTGCTTCGCCGGCACGCGCACCCAACAGGTCAGAGCCGAACGCCGGAACGAGCCGCCGGCGGCGAGTCCCGCGTAAAACTCCAGTCCGTAGTCTTGCATCCGGCGGGCGCGTGGGTGTGTTGCCTCGACGGACGCGCGGTCACGCTCGTGCTCGTAGATAGCTTGCCCCAGATCGGCGTCGTTCGACAGGCGGAAGCTGATGACAGTGCCGGGCGGCTTCGGTACGGCGAGCATCCGCCCGATGCGGTTGTAGCGGGAGTCGATGACGTGCTCGTGCGCGAGCATCGTCGCGGCGAGCGGGACGTTGTAGCCGCGCGTGTAGCCGCCGTCCGTGTGGCGCAAGGCTCCATGCCACATGCCGATAATCGAAGACGCGCGCGGCTTGCCGCGCAGCTTCGACGAATCGCCGCTCGTCGGCATGTCACAGCCTTCGCCCGCGTCGTCGAACGTCGTTGCTTCTATCTTCGTGCGCCACGGCGCCGCCAAACTCGGCGCGAGCCGTATTGCTGTACCGACACCCAAAGCGGCAGCGCCCGCCGCGCCGATGCCCAAGATGATGTTCGACGGATCAACCATTGCCTAGACCTCACTTCCCTTAATGAGAACCGCTGACGGTTCTCCGGTTGTTAGTTATGACGCTTCATCGCCCCACGCCCCGGTTCGCGGTCGATGATCCACGAATGAGCGCGGCGCGATTGTTCTTCGCCGGGCAGCGTGCGGCGCATTCTTCGACTGCGGTAGATCAAACCCTCGAACCACGCTTGGACGGTGTGCTCAAGCCAGCGTGGGGGACGACCTAAGCGGGTGTAGTTGCAGAAGGCGATGCTTAAAGCGAGCGTGCCAAGGCACGTCCACAACGGGACGGGGATACCCCACACCGACCAGTTCAGCAGGAACGGCACGGCGTAGGCGGCGACCGTCGCGCCGAACACGAACTTCCAGTCCGTATCTTTCACCCCCAGCCGCACCACCGGCAGGTAGATGCGTGACCTTACGGGTCGCTCCTGCATCGTCCCTCCTCAAACTAGCCTAGTGATTCTCTCAATCGAGCTTTCACGCGCGCCGCTTGCGCCGTGCCCTCAGTAGTCCAAGTCGCTATTGATCTCAACCTCGTTGCCTTGGCTGAACGAGTAGAAAAGTTGTGCGAGACCGGCGAACGCCCAGCAGATGATGCTCCCCGTAAACACGCCGCCCCACGGCATCTTCAACATCTTCATGATTCCGCACGAGCCGAAGCCGACGAATCCGGCGAAGAAGATGATGACGCGGAAGTATTTGCAGAACGCGCGGAAGCCGTTGCCGATTGTCTGATCGCTCGTGCCGAAGACTTGTCCGCCCGGCGCGCCCTGCGCGAAGACGGCGGGTGGCACGCCGATTACAACCAAGCCGATGACGACAGCGGGCGCGAGCGCGCCGACGACGAGCGCACCGCGCATCACGGAGCGCCCGACGCGCGCAGGCGATGAGTCGTTGTCGTCGTGGTCGAACACAAAAGCGTCAGCCGGTGCCGTGACGCTTCGGAGCCAGCGCCGCGAACGGGCGAGCGC
>JACDEG010000120.1 GCA_013816505.1 Pyrinomonadaceae bacterium
GATTGCGCCTAAGCCGACGACGAACCGGCGGCGAGAGAATGAAGATGACACTTTGATACCCTCTGATTAAATTTCAATTGAGGGGTGGCCGTAACCACCGCCCCCTCAAAATCAAAACGTGAACTTCATCGCCAACTGCACGTTGCGCGGCACGCCGACGCTGGTAAGCCTTCCATAGTTTCCATCGGTGAAGAGTCCCGCGTCGTTAAGGTCCGGGTAGTGCACACAAGGCACGCGCCGGGTAAATACCGGTCAGAGAGCGGTCGGATGCAATTCTCACTATAAGCTCGACAATTAGCTTTCGTAACGGGTTGAGACTGAAGTGATGACCTTCCAAGCAGGCACTAAGACACTGAACACATTAACAAGGATCGCCAGCATACACAGGATGGGAAGAAGCGATGAGTAGAGACAAGAATACTGAATACTGAATAAATATGGGACACCGAAAATACGGTGCGGCTTGTTTCCTTCGGTGTGCTGTATTCTGTGTTCCTGAGCTTCTGCGTTTATCGTTTCTTCCCATGTTGTTGATGCCTGTCCATCCTTGTTACATTCCCTCGTAGTTAGATTTAGCGTCGCGCGCTGGGCAACGCACGAATCTTGATGTTGCGGAAGCAAGCTTCGTCGCCGTGATCCTGCAACAGGATGTGCCCCTTCGCCGTCTCGCCAAAACCGGCGATGTCTTTGAACTTGCTGGCGGCGATGGCCGCCTTCAACTCCGGGCTGCCGCGCTCGTATTCGACGACCTTGATGCCGTTTAGCCAGTGCTCGATGTGGTTGCCTTTAACGATCAGGCGCGCGTGATTGAACTCGCCGGCGGGACGCACCTCCTTCTTATTGCTGGCCGGGATCAAGTCGTACAAACTTCCAGCGGTGCGGTTGCCGTTCATTCCCATCTTCGCGTCCGGGTGGCGTTCGTCATCGAGGACCTGCATCTCGAAACTGACGCCCGACGGCCCGGTCTTCGGCAAATTTTCGGAGACGAGATACTTGACACCGCTGTTGCCGCCCGACGCAAGCCGCCATTCAAGCTGCATCTCGAAGTTGTCGTACTGCTCGGTCGTGATGATGTCGCCGCCGCGCCCGCCGAGTTCGCCTTTGGCGGCGACGTGCTTGATGCAGCCGTCCTTGATCACCCAGCCCGCCGTGGGAAACTTGTCCTGATGAAACCCGCGCCAGCCCGCCGACGTCCTGCCGTCGAAGAGCAGCTTCCATCCCGCCTTCTTCTCCGCATCGGTCAGTTTATTCAATGCGCCGCCTTCGCCGCGCGTCTCTTGCGCCCGGACGGCGACGCCGCTGCTAATCAGGATCAACAGACACAGACTGAGCGTGAAATACCGGGTGAAAGCTTTGGCCGAAGCCGGGTCGAATGCTGGCATAAGTCGCATAAAAACCTCCGAATCAACGAGGATGAATTTGAACGATGAGATACTGGCTTCTTTTTGGGGAGAGCCTGTTCTCAGGTGACGGTTGCGGTGCGTGCAGTAAGCACTTTCACGCGACACGCGGGGCGGCGAATGTCGGCGCGGCAACGAGGGCCGCCGCGCCGCGCAGTCGCGGATAATCGACAAAAGCGGCGAGCAGAATCGGCGTGCGGACGGCCTCTTCGGTGAGCGCGCGCTCAGCCAGTGCCGCGCGCACAGTGCCTTCGATCATGTCCCACGCCGCCGTGATTTCGCCGCCGATGTATATGCGCTGCGGATTGACCGCGTGAATTACGCTCGCCAGTCCAAGCCCCAGATAGCGCGCCGTCGTTTGAATCGCGGTCACAGCTTTGGCGTCCCCGGAACGCGCGCGCGCAACCAAATCCGTGATGCTCAGCCGATTGCGCCCGTCGGCCAGTAGGTCTTTGGGCTCTGTTTTGGACAAGTTATGTCCGAAGTAGCGAGAGAGGGTGGCAATGTTGGAGATGTACGCCTCCCAACATCCGGAAGCACCGCACATGCAGCGCGGGCCTTCAATGCTCAGCGGCAAGTGGCCGAATTCGCCGGCGATGTTATCGTGACCACGCACCAGTTCACCATTCATCACGAGGCCGACGCCGACGCCGTCGGAGACGCTGACGTGCGCGAAACTGTGGGCGCCTGCCGCGTCGCCGTGACCGTGCCACATCTGTGCCAGGGCGCAAGCCTTGGCCGCGTTCTCGATATGCACCGGCAGCCCCGTCTCTTTTGAAAGCGCGTCGCGAATGTCCACGCCGCGCCACCCAAGCGTCGGCGCATTCAGAATCCGCCCCGTGCGGTGATCGACAATGCCCGGCACGACGACTCCGATTCCTTCGCAAAAGGGTCGTGCTTTATGCGCATCGAGCAATTTGGCGATCCGCCGGGCGGCGATTTTAATCAGCTTCGCGGGTGCAAAGACGGTGTCGAATATGTCGAGCGCGAGTTGCCGGCCGCCGAAGTCGCTGAGCGCCAGATAAGTCCGGCTGAACCGCACGTCAACCGACACCACCAGACGATTCTGCGTGCGAACGTGCAGGAACGTCGGCTTGCGCCCCCGCGCCGCTTCGCCGGTCGCACCTTCGTAAATCAGTTCTTCTTGGATCAACTCATTGACGAGGACGCTGACGACGCCGCGCCGCACTTGCATCCTCCGCGCGAGGTCGGCGCGTGACAACGGCTGATGCTCGCGCACCAGGTTGAGGGCGATCTGGCGATTAATGTCGCGCGAAGTCGTGCGTGTAGCGACATTGAAATCATGGGGATTAATTTTACGCATCAGAGGAATGCAGGCGACACTTTGTTCGGAGTTGAAACAATATCTCGAAAAAGCATTCCGGGTCAACTTTTTTTTAGGTCCGATGCATGGCGTCCGCAAAAAGATCATTTACGCAGGGCACCGAGCGGTGGTAATAAACGGCAGGCGATATTGATACGTCGGCTCGCTTCGGTATCCTGGTATGTTCGGCATATATTTAAATCAATGTCTTCGCTTCACAATATATCGGCGATTGTCACCGGCGCGGCGAGCGGCATTGGGCTGGCGACCGCGCGGATGCTTCACGCGCGCGGCGCGTCAGTTGCACTCGTTGACGTCGACGCGGCGCAAGGCGCGTCAGTGTTCGCATCGTTCGATCCGAACACTGACGCGCGTGTGATCTTCATCGACGCAAACCTGATCCGCTCGGAAGATGCCGAAGACGCCGTGGCGCGCACGGTTGGCGCGTTTGGTGGCCTGAACGCACTCGTCAGCAACGCCGGCATCCAGCGTTACGGAACGGCGGAGCAGACGACGCTTGAGTTGTGGCGCGAAGTGCTCGACGTGAACTTGACGGCATCCTTTGCGATGGCGCGCGCCGCGCTTCCGCACTTCAGACGTGCGGGTGGCGGCGCGATTGTCAACGTCGGCTCGGTCCAGTCGCGCACGGCGCAGCGCGGCGCGGTCGCATATGTCACCAGTAAGCACGCGCTACTCGGCCTGACGCGCGCACTCGCCGTTGACCACGCGCACGAACATATCCGCGTCAACTGCGTCTGCCCCGGCACGGTCGACACGCCGATGTTCCGCGCATCGGCGGCGCTCGATGCCGACCCGGCATCGGTGATCGAAGCCTGCGAGCGAATGCATCCGGCGGGGCGCATCGCGCGTCCCGAAGAAGTGGCCGAAGTGATTGTCTTTTTACTAAGTGACGCCGCATCGTTTGTCACCGGCACGGAGATAGACGTTGACGGCGGATTGTTGGCGGTGATCGGCGGCGCTCCAAAAAGATAGATGCCAAAAGATAGATGTCAGATGTTGGATATCAGATGTTAGAATCGGAGTTCCGAATCAAGCGCATCCTGACATGACTTCGATTCAACTGACATCCAGCATCTGACATCAAACTTCTGCCTTTAACGTCTGGTTTTCATATCATGAGCACTAAAGTCGCACCAACAGTTGTCGGCCACGGCGCGCCGAACTCGGACATGTCGCCGGAAGAGTTGCGCGCCATCGTCGAAGAAGCTCTGATCGGTGTTGCGCCGGGCGCGCGTGTGCTGGCGATCATCCCGGACAAGACGCGCGACGACAACACCGATTTACTACTCCCGTGTGCGGCGGAAATCCTGGCCGCGCGCGGCGTCGCAGAATTCGATGCGCTCGTCGCGCAGGGCACACACACGCCGATGACCGACGCGGAGAAGCGCGCGAAGGTCGGCGCGCGTGCTGAAGAGTCATCTGTGCCGGGCCTCGGCCAAATCTTCGACCACCGTTGGGACGACCCCGCGGAACTTGCGACCATCGGCACCCTCGATGCTGAGCGCGTGCGCGAGTTGACGGGCGGGCTGCTCAACGCAGAAATCCCTTTGACGATCAACCGACGGCTCGCGCCTGGTATCTATGACACGGTGTTGATCTTCGGCGCGACGGTGCCGCACGAAGTGGTCGGGTTCGCTGGCGGCGCGAAGTATTTCTTCCCCGGCGTGGCGGGGCCGGAGTTGACGCACGCGACGCACTGGCTCGGCGCGCTCGCGACCGTCGGAGGCACCATCGGCCGCGTCGAGACTCCGCCGCGCCGTCTGCTCGAAGCCGCCGCGGATTTTGTTTCCGCGCATATCATCTGTTTCACTTCGGTCGTCACACGTAGCGACGACGCGCGCCTCCGCACGCATGCCCTTTTCGCCGGCGACTTCCGCGAAGCCTTCCGCCGCGCGACTGAAGTCAGCTGCCACGTCCACATCAAATACACCCGACGAAAATACCGCCGCGTCGTCGCGCTTCTCGACGAGCACTACGACGACATGTGGGTCGGCGGCAAAGCAAGTTACCGGCTCGGCGCGATTATCGAAGAGGACGGCGAGTTATTGATCTACGCACCGCATTTGCACAGCATCTCTGAGACACACGGGTGGTTGATCGAGAAGTACGGCTACGTACCGCTCGAACGGATGAAAGAGATGGTCGCGGAGTCGCCGGAGTTGCGAGAGAACTTGTGTGTCGCCGCGCACCTGACGCAGGTAGCCTACGCCGGGCGGCGCGACGCGCGCGGCAAGATCGTGATGCGCTATCGGATCACGCTCGCCTCCGGCGTCGACGAAGAGACGTGCCGCCGCGTCAATCTCGGTTGGATGGACTACAAACTATTCAGACGCGCCGATTATGAGAGCGATTCCGACACGCTGATTGTCGAGCGCGCCGGACGCGACCTTTATTTAGTCGAGCCGGCGGTACAAACCAAATGAAGTTGAGTGAGGGGCAGCTCGGTTTTTAACACAGAGCCACAGAGGTCACACAAAGGTCACAGAGAAGAAGTAGGCACAAATGTAAACTTTGTCGGCATCATGGGCGAACAACAGTCAGCGAACAGTTTTTCAGTTTTGAGTTTTGAGCTGAAAACTTGAAACTTAAAACTGTTTACTCAACTCTGACACAAACAGCAGCGACCGGGTTCGTCAGCACACCGAGTCCTTCGACTTCGACCTCCATCACGTCGCCGTCTTTCAGAAACACCGGCGGCTTGCGCGCGAAGCCGACGCCGGGCGGCGTGCCGGTCGCGACTACGTCGCCGGGTTCGAGCGTGATCGTCTCCGAAAGAAACGCGACCAGTTCGGGGATGCCGAAGATCAGTTGATCGGTGTTTGAGTCCTGCATTGTCTGGCCGTTCAGTCGCAGTTTGATCGCGAGGCGGTGCGGGTCGGGGATTTCGTCGGTCGTCACGATGCACTCGCCCATCGGCGCGAATGTGTCGCAGGACTTGCCGCGCTGCCACTGGCCGTCGGCGAACTGAAAATCGCGCGCGGTGACATCATTCAGACAGGTGTAGCCGAGCACGTAGTCCAGCGCCTTCTCCTTCGCCACGTTCTTCGCGCGCCGCCCGATGACAAAGGCGAGTTCGGCTTCGTAATCAACCTTCTCGCTTCGCGCAGGCAGCACGACCGGTTGATTCGGCCCCGTCACGGCGGTGGCGAACTTTGAAAAGACGATTGGCTTTTCCGGGATCGGCATGTTGCTTTCGGCGGCGTGGTCGCGGTAGTTGAGGCCGATGCAGATCAGTTTGCCGGGGCGCGGCATGGGCGCGAGCATCCGCACGTTCGCACGCGGCACGATCAGCCCGCGCTCTTCGGCGCGCGCGAGTTGTTCATCGCCGCGCGTCACGCTTTCATACACCGCGAGCGCCTGCGGCCACCACACTCCATCGAGATCAATCCAGTCCTGCGGCGCGACGGGCGCGTGGTGCATCACTCCGTCAACTGCGGCGTGGAAGTCGAGAATGCGCTCGCCACCATCGAGCAGCGCGCCGACGCGCACACCGTTGCCTCCGACCGACTTATCGTTATTCGTGAAAGTTACTAATCGCATCAGTGCTCCAGAGTGTTGGAATGTAAGAACGCTCGAACCGCACTATCACCTTTTGATTGTGAGCACCCCTTTGACGTAATCGGGCGCACGGTGGCCGCTTGCCAAAGCGACGGGAACTTCCCCGAACGACGTATAGCGGTGCGTGATGAACGGCGCGACCTTGATGTGCCCATCGGAAATCAACGAGAGAGCGCAGCGGCAGACCGACGAGCGACCGTCCGCGTCGAAGCCCCCCGACGCGCCGACCGGCGAGACGAGTGCCGGCTCTAAGAAATTCATGTTGTTGATGACGCTCAGATCAGTACCCGCGTAGCCGTGGCCGTAGAGCAGCACGGTCGCCTGCTTGCGGATCAGGCCCGGAATCTGCGTGAACGAATTGCCCGACCCAGATGCTTCGATCAAGTACTCGACCCTCCGCCCGTTCGTTCTCTCCGCGACGGCCTCCATCAAATCGATGGCGCGCGGATCGATCACCTCGGCGCCGAAGCTTTCGGCCAGAGCGCGCTTGCGCTCGTTCGGCTCGCTCACCAGAAGCCGTCCGTCGAACTTCAAAACGTTGCGCAGATACTGTGTGAAGAGCAGACCTGCCGGCCCCGCGCCGCAGATCAAAACCGCGCGCACCCGACGCTCTTTTTCTTCGGCGTTTATTTTGTAGCGCGCACTGACTGAGCGCGCCGCGACCGCGTCCGACGCATGCACGATGCAGCCGAGCGGTTCGGTCAACGCGGCCTCGGCGTGTTCAATGTCTGATTCAATACGCACGGCGTTGACCGCGGGGACAGCGACGTAATCGGCCAGGCCGCCGGGCAGACCCGTGATGCCGTGCTCACGATAAAATTCACACTGATGCGAATCACCGGTCGCGCAGTATTCGCATACGGGCGTGCGCCGCGTGCTGACACAGTTCAAGCCCTGATCAATCACCACGCGGTCGCCCGCCCGCAGGTCGCGCACTTCGCTCCCCACATCTTCGACGACGCCGCTGATTTCGTGGCCGAGAATCTGCGGGTGTTCGTTGAGCGGGACGGGCCGACCGCGCGCGTCGGTGTGATAGTTGGCGTGGCCGGCGAAGATGTGGATGTCGGTGCCGCACAATCCGACCGCCGCGACCCGCACCAACACATCGCGCGCCCCGGCCTGTGGGCGCGGTACATCACGCAACTCCATCTGTCCGGCGTCACACAACACAAGCGCGCGCATTGACGTAAAAGAGTGAGGCTCGATTGAAGTGTCGCTCATTTTGTTCCTGGAGATGAATAAAACGAACTATGCAACATCGGCGCGGAGGAGATTCACCGCGAGAGCACGAGAGAGCACGCTGAGATAGAACTGTTAAGAGCGCAATCTTGACCGTCTCACTTTACCTCTGCGGTCTCCGCGTGCTCTCTCGGTGAAAGAAATTCGTTACAGCGAAACTGACTGCTCGGCCCAGATTTGAAACTCGCGGTGCTTGTGCTCTTCGGCTTTCGCCAGGACTTCGCCGGATGCGACGCGAGCGAAGTGCTCAAAGACGCGCGCGCCGACTTCATCAATCGATTCGACGCCGTCGAGCACTCCGCCCGCCGACAGATCAATGTCGCGTGACATGCGTTCGAATGTCTGCGTGTTGGAGGCGAGTTTGATGACCGGCGCGATGGCGTTGCCGATGGTAGTGCCGCGTCCCGTCGTGAAAACGATGACTGTGCAGCCGGCGGCGACTAAGCCCGGCGTCGACTCTTGATCGTAGCCCGGCCCCTGCATCACGTGCAGGCCGCGCGACTTCGGCGGCTCGGCGTATTCGATGACGCCTTCGACGCGCGTCGTCCCGGCCTTCGCCATCGCGCCCAAACTCTTGATCGTGATGTTAAGCAGCCCGCCGGCGATGTTGCCCGGACTCGGATTCTCCCCCAGCACCGTGCCGAACTTCGACGCATATTGTTTGTACCAGTCAACCACGCGGTAGATGGCGCGCCCGGTCTCGGCGTCCTTCGCGCGATTCGCCAGCAGGTGCTCCGCGCCGCAGAACTCAGGAATCTCGGTGATGACGACCGTCCCGCCGGAGCGTACCAAAGTGTCCGCCGCGCGACCCAGGCTCGGATTCGCCGAAAGGCCGGAGAAGCCATCGGAGCCGCCGCATTTGACGCCGAGCACCAGTTCGCTGATCGGGACTTCTTCGCGCGTCGCCCGGTTCACGTCGGCAAGCATCGCCTCAACCTCGCGCAACCCGCGCGCGACCGCCTCCTGCGTACCGCCGACTTCCTGGATGCCGATCTTCGCGAACGGCTTGTTGAATGACTTCTCGCGTTTCAGGAGATAGCGCTCGACCTGCGAGAGGTTGGTCTTTTCGCAACCGAGGTCAATCAGAACCACGCCGCCGACATTCGGGTGATCGGCGTAGTTGGTCAGCGTCCTCAGCATCACCTCGATGTTCGAGCCGTCCGAGCAACCGCATCCTTTGTTGTGCGGCAACGCGACGATGCCGTCGACGTTCGGGTACTTTTGTTTGTTGAAGAGGGTGAATTCGGCGATGGTGGAAATCTGTTGCGCCTCGTGACTGGCGCACATGCTGGTCGGCACGATCAGGACGAAGTTGCGCGTCCCCGTCCGCCCGTCCGGTCGGCGGTAGCCCATGAACGTCGCGCGCTCGTTTTCAGGAATGTAACGGGGCGGCGGCGTGTGCAGATGCTCCGGCAGGTCGCGCACCACCGGAATATCGTTCGACATGTTGGCGTGCGTCACGGGGTCGCCTTCGCCGATGCCGAGCGAGGTGCCGATGGGCTGTCCGTACTGCGAAACGAACTCGCCCGCCGGGATCGAGCGCGTCGCGAAGCGGTGGCCGGGCGTCACCGTTCCCGTCACCTCCACCACACGGCCATCCAACAAACCAACCTTCAGGCCGGGCGCGATTTCAGTCTTGACCACCGCGACGTTGTCCTTCGGGTCAACGATGATCGCGTATTCACTTACCGGCGCGACAGAGGAAACCATGCTTTCTTCAATCTGCATTTCTTTACCGCTCTCTTTCACAGAATAAAACTATGAGCGACGTTGTCGCTTCAGCCGCGCTCTTCACGCACAGCTTGTTCTCGCTTCTCGCACAAGCGTTGATATGCGGCTCTGTCTCCGGGTCGTGCGCCGTCCCGACCGATTCTTTCCCAGTCGGGATCATCGAGAGTTAATCCCAGCGTCCGAATCGCCTCCGCTTCACACACGAAAAACTGATGTTTATACGGCAAGAGAAAACCACCTTCGCTTTCCAGCGATTTCCGCGCGTCCTCATAGCTTGAGAACCAACGATTTAGAAACACGTCCATGCTGCCGGAGTACCACAACCTACCGGCATCCTTGTCATCCATAACCCAACTCCTCATACATGAAATGTGTACCGTTGAAACAGCGTCAATGAATTTATCATATCGCAGGTTCACGGCAGCCACCCAACCCAAGTTGTACCGCATTTGATTAAAGGTGTGTCAGCTTTTCCGCTGATTAAAGGCGCGTAAGCTTCTCCGCAACGAAGCGCGCTAAACCTTCGCGCTCCGCTCGGCGTCGATGTCGCTCGTGTCGAGACGCCCTCCGTCGCGCAGTTCGGTGAACCGTTTGATCGTTTCGCGCACGCCGTCGGCCAGGGGTGTCGACGGCACCGCGCCGACGGTCGCGCGGATGGCCGCGTCGCTCAACCTGAGCGCCATCGGAATCGGCGCGCCGCCGAAGGTGACGAGGCCGCGCTGGTGCGGCGGCAGTGCTTCGTCGATGACACGCACCATCTGCGCGACTTCGGTCGTCTCGCCGTGCAGGTTGAAGACGTGTGCTCCCGCCGGGGCGCGGTCAGCGCACGCGAGGAAGGCGGCGGCGGTGTCGGCGACATACTGAAAGTCGGTCGCGCCGCCGAAGCGAATGTGAAAGGGGCGGCTGAGGAGCGCGGACTTCATCGCCTTCGTCGGGTCGCTCGTCAAACCCGTGTCGCGCCCGACGCCGTAGACGGTGTACGGGCGCAACGCCACGCTCGACAAACCGTGGTCGAGAAAATATACGCGCGCGTTGCCTTCGTTGGCTTGCTTAAAGACGCCGTAGTGCGTCGTCGGCGCGTGCGCCGCTGATTCGTCGAGCGGCGCACCGTCGTCGCTCATCCCGAAGACGGCGGCGGAACTGGCATAGATGACGCGCTCTGCGCCCGTCGCGCGGGCCGCCTCGAAGACGTTAAGTGTGCCGACGACATTGACCATCGCACCCGCGACTGGGTCGGCTTTGCATGTCGGGACTTGCACTCCGGCGAGGTGAATCACGCGCCGCGCGCCCGAACTTTCGAGCGCCGCGCCGACTGCCCGTCGGTCAGTAATGTCGCCGGTGACGAAACTAATGCGCGCCAGCGCTTCCCCGTCCATCACCGCGGCGAGGCGGCGCGGGTCGTCGCTGCGGTCAAATACCACCGCCACGTCGCCGCGCTCGAGCAACGCCTTGACGACCCATGAACCGATGAACCCCTGCGCGCCGGTGACAAAATATGTTTCGCTCATGTGGACAACTGGGATTGCGGCAACCGGATTTAATGTCTGGTATTACGAACGGATTGACAAGCGGATTGCTGTTGGAACGCGCGCGAGCATAGACGTGAGCTTTATTTGAAGTCAAGAAAAGCCGTCGTGGCGCCGATTCCAGACGCTTCGCCGAAGTGAAAAGCAAGCGCGACAAGATAGCTCAGCTAGTTCCTTCGCACCGTCGAAGTGTGTCCTGATTAAATGTGAGGCGTCCTCAGTCTGTTGCCTGTTCATCTTCGCCTGTCCCACATCGGGCTTGTTTTATTAATCGGTTTGCGTTACCTATAAACGGTTTTTTCAATTCGATCATAGGCACGTTACATCTGTCTCCGGCGGTTCACGCATATGGAATTCACTCAACTCGATTTTTTCCTGCGGGTCGTCGAAGAAGGCAGTTTCTCGAAAGCGGCGGATCGGGTTTTTCGCACGCAGCCGGCGGTGAGCATTGCCATCCGGCGACTGGAAGAGGAGATCGGCGCGCCGCTCTTCGACCGCTCGCAGAAAACGCCGGCGCTGACCGAGGCCGGAAAGATCGTTTACGATTACGCGCAACGAATCCTCAGCCTGCGCGACCAGGCGCGCGAGGCGGTCGGCGAACTGACCACACTGCAACGCGGCCGCGTCCGCGTCGGCGCCAACGAAAGCACTTCGCTGTACCTTCTGCCGCAGGTCATCATCGCGTTTCGCCAACGTCATCCAAAGGTCAAGGTCGAGATTCAGCGCCACGTTTCTGAGAAACTGCCGCGCGAAGTGCTCGACCGCAACATCGACTTCGCGCTGATGGCTTCGGAGCCTAACGACCGCGACATCGAGTCCTTCCCCGTCCTCGACGACGAGTTGGTGTTGATCGTCTACCCGAAACACCCGCTGGCAGGACACGCCTCGGCGTCGATCAGGGAGTTGGGCAAAGAGTCGTTCCTCGCGCACAACGTCAAGACCGCTTCGCGCGTGAAGGTCATCGAGGCTTTCGAGAAGGCGCACACGCCGCTCAACATCTCACTCGAGTTGGCGACCGTCGAGACCATCAAACGCTTCGTGCAGCAGAAGGTCGGGGTCGCGTTCGTGCCGCGGATGTGCGTCCGCGAGGAATTAGAGCGCGGCACGCTCGCCACTGTGCCGGTGCGCGGGCTGTCCTATACGCGCACCATCTGGGCTGCCCACCGTCGCGGCGCCACCCTGTCGCCAGCCGCGGCAGTCTTTCTCGAAATCCTGCGCCAGACGGCGCGCGAAGCCCACTCGTAAATCGCCGCCCCGCGTGACGGCACTTCGCCGATCTCGCAAGCGCAACCATCCCCGCTCGATGGTGTACCGTCGATCCAGTCTGATTCTCCTTACTGTTCAAACCCCCTCGCCCTTCCGTTGATGCCCGAAGCCGGCGTCGACATAATTCTTTAACTGATCAGCCTTATAAATCTCGCTTATTCTTTTATAAAACTTATAACTTTGACTTTGGCTGCCAAAACATCTAGGATTCAGGTCATTGGTGTCACCGGAAACCCACGATGAAAGCCACCGAACGCATCACAATTTTCGACACGACGTTGCGCGACGGCGAGCAGTCACCCGGCTGCTCGATGAATCTTGAAGAGAAGGTGCGTTTTGCGCGGCAACTCGAAAAGCTCGGCGTCGACGTTATCGAGGCCGGTTTCCCGATTTCATCCGACGGCGACTTCGCGGCGGTCGAAGCGGTCGCGGCAGCGTGCCGTGGGACCACCGTCGCCGCCCTCTGTCGCACGACGGAGCAGGACGTCAGGCGCGCGTGGCAGGCTCTGCGGCACGCGGCGCGGCCCCGCCTGCATACCTTTGTCGCCACCTCGGATATCCATCTCGAATACAAGTTAAAGAAGACGCGGCGCGAAGTCCTTGAGATGACCCGCGACGCCGTGCGCCTCGCTCGCTCGCTGACCCAAGATGTCGAGTTTTCGGCCGAAGACGCGACGCGCAGCGATCCTGATTTTCTCTGCGAAGTGTTGCGGGTGGCAATCGCTGAGGGCGCGCGCACGCTCAACATCCCGGACACCGTCGGCTATGCCACGCCGACCGAGTTCGCGCAGTTAATCCGTATGGTGCGCGAGCGCGTGACCGGCGATTCCAAGTCGGTGACGATCAGCGTGCATTGCCACAATGACCTCGGCCTCGCGGTCGCCAACAGCCTCGCGGCCATCGAGGCGGGCGCGCGGCAGGTCGAATGCACAGTCAACGGCATCGGTGAGCGCGCCGGGAATGCGGCGCTCGAAGAGGTCGTGATGGCGATGCACGTGCGCGCTGATTGCCTGCCCTTCGCGTGCGGCGTGCGGACGACGGAAATCCACCCGGCGAGTCAGTTGCTGTCCGAAATCATCGGGTGCGGGGTGCAGCCAAATAAGGCCATCGTCGGGCGCAATGCTTTCGCGCACGAGGCAGGCATTCATCAGCACGGCGTCCTGAGCAATCCGCTGTGCTACGAGATCATGACGCCCGCATCGGTCGGCGCGCCGTCGAACCATCTCGTGCTTGGCAAACACTCCGGCCGCCACGCGCTATCGCGGCGTTACGCGGAACTCGGTTATTTGCTTTTGCCCGCCGAGGTCAACGAAGTGTACCGGCGCTTTACCGATCTCGCCGACCGCAAGAAGCGCGTCTACGATCAAGACCTGCTTGCGCTGCTCGCGGCTGAGACAAGAGCGGTGGTGGCGGAAGACGCCAGCGACGACGCGGCGCGGGCGTTTGAATGCGTCGGCGCGTAGCATGATTCGACGGACCCGCGGCGTCACCGCTCCGGGCTTATCGAAACGGCAGCAGCAATTCTCGGTCAGGCTCTAAGTGGCATCCGCTCAATGTTTTGAACATTTGAGTTTTTGCGCTTGTAAAGCCTGCGTGAACAACAGAGTAGAGGAAACAGAGCGCGTTTAACGAGGCTCATGT
>JACDEG010000564.1 GCA_013816505.1 Pyrinomonadaceae bacterium
GCGCCGCCGCCGATAATTCCGGGAGCAACATCAGGCGCTCCGGTCTCACCCGACGAAGAAGACGTTACCGGCGCGACGAAGCGGTAGCCGCGGGCATGATAAGTCTTGATGAAACGCGCATCGTCCGCGTCGTCGCCGAGCGCGCGCCGCACTTGGGAAACGGCTCTCTTTAAAACATCATCAGTCGTGAACGCGTCGGGCCAGACGTGTTCTAATAATTCATCTTTCGGGATAACGCGATCATGATGTCCGACCAGGTAGCGCAGCACACGCACCGCTTGCGGTTCGAGTGGAATCACCGTGTCGCCACGGTAGAGCAGGTCTACGTCTGAGGGCAGACGGAACGGAAAAAAGTAGAGCGTATGACGAGGCGGCTGAGACATGTTTCGGAACTACTGGTGCTTAAAGAGGGGCACGACCATAGAGATCAGTTCCGCTGCGAGTTTAAGGCAGCGTTTCTGTCTGAACGCTAGTACGAGATTAGCTGCGATGCCAATTCATCCGGCTTTTGATCATCTGCCGGGGCATTATACGCCGACTCTAATCAGACGTTCCATCTCGTTACAATTGCGGTTAGAGCGATAAGAGGCTGCCACAAAGCAGAGGAGCGATGATCGATACGAAACGCCGAAGTATCTACTCTTTGGGTTCGATGTGGCTCTCGATGTTTTTATGCGTAGGGGCGCGTAAGCGACTCGATATGCTTTTGGGAAGAAGTCGCTTCATCAATGCGTTGCGAGTCTGCGACGAACTGCCGGCGGCATTCTAAATATTGATAATTCTGTTTGCCATAGTGGGTGTGGCCGTTCTTCTTACTGTGCGATCATCCGAAGCGTGGACGGCGCAAGTTGTTCATGGGAGCGACTCCTTTGATATGAAAGTTTCGTCACTTGCTATGACACCGAGTCGCTCCGCTTATTTCAAAGATTGAGCATTACTTTTTGATCACTACCCCTTCGTTGTTCATGACAAGCGAGGCGCGCTCTGCATGTGCCTCGCGCCTTTACGACATTCCCGCCGCTTCGGTTTATAATCTCCCTTTACCATGACCCGAAAAATTTACGCTGTGATAAGGAATTCGCCTGATGAAATCTGCCGTTGAGAAGATTGCCAAACGCCCCGACCGCCTAAAGTTCGAGGGGCGCATCCTGTTTCTGACCGACGACACGTCGCTGATCCGTCAGCAACTTGAAGCGGGCGAGGATTTGTCCTTCGATGCCGACGATACCGAACGTGCGCTGATGAATAACATCTCGACCGACGAGATCACGCCGGGCTGGGTCTGCTTCTACTACGACGAGACGCTCGGCGAGTACGTCTATGTCGGGATGCGTGAGCAGGCAGTGCGGAAGGACGAAGTTAAAAACGGTGGCTTCCGCGTCGTCGTCTCAGGGCTGTCAAAGGGCTGCGGCTCGTCACGCGAGACCGCGCCGTACGCCGAGAAAGCCGCCGGTATCGAACTCGTCATCGCCCAAACTATCGAGAAGATTTACGGGCAGAACGCGCAGAACATCGGCCTGCTCACGTCGACCGACTTCGGCCTTATCGAACGCATCCGGCACGGCGAAGAGATTCCTTTGGCGGAGTTCACGCGCGGCCTCGACCCGGTGTCGCAAGCAATCGTCGAGTACGGCGGGCTGTTCAACTACAACAAGGCGCGGCTTGCGGGCGAAGTGACGCCGCCGGCGATTGAGACTCACCAGCGCCCGATGAACATCGTCGAGAAGATCATTGCGCGCCACGCCTTCGTCAGCGCCGGGCACGTCGGCGTCGAGGCCGTCAAACCCGGCGACGCGCTGTTCGCCGTCGCGGACGTGCGGTTCTCGCACGAGTACGTGACGCCGATGGCCGAGAGTCTGTTCAAGCAGTCGCTCGGTCGTGATGCGCGTGTGACCGAACCTGAATCAGTCTATGCCTTCCGCGACCACCTCACGTTCTTAAGCAAGGTGATGTCTCCGAAGCATCGCGAGATGGGACTGCTTGAACGCGCCGACGGACTCGCCGTGACGCAGAGACAGTTCACCACCGAACAGGACATCCGGCTCTACGGCGAAAGTCCGGATGGCGGTTCCGAAGCGATTTGTCATAACGCCGTCGTCGAAGACATCGCGCTCCCCGGTCAGATCGTGATCGGCACCGACTCGCACACGTGCATGGCGGGCGTGCTCGGTTGCTTCGCGTTCGGCGTCGGCTCGACCGATATGGCGAACGCCTGGTACACAAAAGACATCCGCATCAAAGTCCCCGAAACCGTCCGCTTCGTCCTGACGGGCCGGAAGCGCGACGACGTGTCGGCCAAAGACGTGATGCTCAAAATCCTCGCGACCGATTACATGAAGGAAGGTCAAGGCATCGGACAAGTTCTGGAGTTTGCGGGCGATGGCTTGCGCGATTGGTCGATTGACGAGCGCGCGACATTGACTAACATGGCGGTCGAAGCGGGCGGCACGACCGGCATCATCGAGCCGGATGACGTGACGCTCGAATACCTCGTGCGGACGCGCGGGATAAGCGAAGCGGAGGTTCGAGCGGGCTTCCTCCAAAGCGACCCCGATGCGGAGTACGCGGCGGTCTTCGAGATTGATCTGGAAGAGATTCGTCCGATGGTCGCGACGCCGGGCGACCCGCGCAACGGCGTGCAGATCAGTGACCTCCCCGCAGAGGTGCGCATTGACACCGCGTACGGCGGCTCATGCACCGGCGGCAAGATGGCCGACATGGACATGTACGCGGCGGTCCTGAAGCGCGCCGTCGAACAGGGCCGCCGCGTCGCGCCGGGCGTGCGTCTGTATTTGCAGTTCGGCTCACAGAAGATCAAACAGTACGCGCGCGAACGCGGCTACCTCGAAATCTTCGAGCGCGCCGGTGCGGAGTTGATCGACCCGAGTTGCGGCGCGTGCATCAACGCCGGCCCCGGCGCGTCGACGTCGGCGGAGCAGGTCACCGTCAGCGCGCAGAACCGCAACTTCCCTGGCAGAAGCGGCCCCGGCCAGGTCTACCTGGCCTCGCCTTATGTCGTCGCGGCGTCGGCCATCGCTGGTCGCATCGTCGAGCCGGAAGAATTTTTGAAGGAACGTGAGGAGGAGTTAGTCGGCGTATGAAGGGGCTTGGCACGGGGCGCTTGAGCGCCGATCATTCGCCGAAGTACACGCGTATCGAGCGCGAGCGGCGCTTCCTACTGCGCGAACTGCCGCCGGGACTGAGCATCACGGATGAGCACGCGCAGATAACTGACAACTACATTACCGGCACGCGGCTGCGGCTGCGCAAGTCGCGCTGGGTCACGACGAACGAGTGGACACTGAAACTAACGCAGAAACACACGCCCCAACCACCTGATTTTTCGCGCACGCTCATCACTAGCATCTTCCTGAACGAGTACGAATATGAAGTGCTGTCCGTTTTCGAGGGCAACGAGATACGCAAGAATCGCTACCCTTACGAGCATGAAGAGCGCAAGTATTCCGTCGATGTTTTCCTCGGCGATCTGCGCGGCCTCATCCTCGCCGAAACCGACTTCGACACGGACGAAGAAATGGACGACTTCCCCGTGCCACCATTTGCCGCGATAGACGTGTCGCGCGACGAGACGTTCACCGGTGGGAGTCTCGCCTATTTGACGAGCACGGAGATTCGCGAAGCACTCGCGGCGCGGGCCGGCGCGACCAGGTGAAACGGAACCAGCGGCTAACAATCACTGAAGTCATCTCAAAACTCCGACTGAATACAACATATGGTATTCTGGTGGCTTGCAGACAACAGGATAGAGTATACCTAAAGAGTTTTGAGATGACTTCACTGAATTATTTCAAGGGGAAATTATGATGCGTGCAAGCGGTTCAATGGTTATCATCGTCGGACTGTGCGCAGTTGTCATCGGGTTGTTGATGATGACCGGCGCGCTGTCGTGGTTCGGGCGGTTGCCGGGCGATCTTCAGTTCGGCAACGAGCGCACGCGCGTTTACATTCCACTGGCCTCGATGCTGCTC
>JACDEG010000121.1:0-3094 GCA_013816505.1 Pyrinomonadaceae bacterium
GCGGCGCGGGTGACGCCGAAACCGTTGATGCAGGGGTCGCAGACCGCAATCGTCGTCGGCCCGCCGGGCGAAGAGATTTACACCGACAAGTACGGGCGCGTGAAGGTGCAGTTCCACTGGGACCGCGTCGGCAAACGCGACGAGAACAGTTCGTGCTGGATTCGCGTCTCGCACCCGTGGGCGGGAAAGGGCTGGGGTTCGGTCTCAATCCCGCGCATCGGCCAGGAGGTCATTGTTGACTTCCTCGAAGGCGACCCCGACCGCCCGATCATCACCGGTCGCGTCTACAACGCCGAGTGTATGCCGCCCTATGGCCTACCTGCCGGCAAAGTCGTCAGCGGCCTGAAGACCAACAGCACCAAAGGCGGCGGCGGCTACAACGAGATGTCGATGGACGACACGAAGGGCAAGGAGAAGATTACCATCCATGCCCAGTACGACATGGGCACCACCGTTGAGCATGACGATACGCAGACCATCCATAACAATCGCACCATCGGTGTCGATGGCACCCACACAGAGACGATCAAGAAGGACACGACCATCAAAATCACAGAGGGCAAGTACGACCACGATGTCGTCGCGAACACCGCGAAGTACCACGTCAAAGGCGCTCTGGCAGAAAACTACGACGACGTACAAAAAACCACCGTCACTAAGGAGATCGAGATCAAGTCAAACACCGCGCATATCTATCTCACCGCCGCTAAAGAAATCAAGCTCGTGACCGGTGAGAGCATGGTGCAAATGTTGTCGGATGGCACAATCAAAATTCACGGCGTGAACATCGAGATCATTGGCACTAAGGAAGTGAAGATGGGCGTAGGAGCACAAAACGTGACGTGCAATACACAGAAGGTTATTACATCGGGAGCTGGGATCACGACAACAGCCATCGGTGTGCATGAACTTAGTGGAGCGTTGATTAAGATCAACTAGGAAAAACAGCATGCGCAGGCTTTTCGAACGACTTCGCCAAGAGATCGAAGATTTCATCGAGCAACGCGACGACTTGCTGATGCTCGTGGCGTGCACAGCTGACGATGCGCCCATCGTCCTCAAGACGCTGCGAGATATCGAGTTGGCCACAGCCACAGATGTTTTTCTCTTATTCTCTGACACTTTTATCTCGCCCGCCTCGTTTGTCTCGGTTGCCGTAGATCGCCTCAAGGAGGAACACCGGATAGCCTGCGAAGCTCTCGCCGAAGGGGGTCTCGATCCGCTCCCGCCATTGCCACAGGCGGTTTTCAATGCATCGCAACCGCCCGCCGACCGGCTCCGCGAGACCATGCTCTTCGCACGTTCACTTCTCCCGCGAAAAGGAGGACATCGCTTGGTTTGGGCGATGTTCCCTCAGGAAATCGAGGATCGGCAAGCCTACTTGGATTTGGTGTCTTCTTTTGTCCCTTGGAAGGGTGTGAGGTCATGGATGCAAGGGTTGCGCATCATATTTCGAGACGAGGCCGACTCCCGGCAACTGGCGCCCCGATTCGCTAATGCCCCGCGCGTGCGAGTGGCTCAAGTCAACCTCGGCCCCGATGCCATGGCGGCCAGCATCGAAGAGGATGTCCATGATGAAGAACTTCCTATCGAGCAGCGGATGCAATCGCTCTTCACGGTCGCCTGTCTGGACTACGCGCATCACCGCGTCAACGATGCCATCACTAAGTTCAACATTCTGCTCGGTTATTACCAGCACACGGGGAACTCGATGATGCAGGCATTGGTGATGAATGGGATGGGTGACGTTTTTCATCGAAGTGTGAATCTCGACAAGGCGCAGTATTGGTACGAATGTGCCGTGACGCCCGCTGTGGATGCGCAGGTGCCGGTGGTACTAGCTACTATCACGAGGAATCTGGGCGATGTCGCATATAAACTTAGCCAATATGCCGAGGCTGAGCAGTACTTCGACGGTTTGGATAAGCTGGCGGCATACATGCTCGATCCAGAGAATAAAGCCCGGGCGCTCGAATGGCGCGGACTGAGCCAGGAGAAGCAAGAAGCTTATATGCGCGCCATGAAAAGCTGGGAGGACGCCGCGATGTTGAGCCGCAACATCGGGCTGCCTACCTTTCTCAAAACGAATCTGGAGCATCTGCGCCGCGTTTACCCACAGCTTCACATGCACGATAAACTGGCCGCAGCGGAAGCAGAGCTGACGCAGTTAGAAAGTCAGGAGGTTTCCGTATGAGTCTTCCTGCTGCACCGCCCCCCCAACTAACCCAACGCCCGACGAATGCTCTGCATAAACTTGCCGGCGGGATCGGCGCGGTAATCGGCATCCCCTCGCAGGGCATCAACTTGCTGAATGAGGGGTTTGCTACGGCCACCAACTCGATTGCTCAAGCGCTGCCGTCTTTTCCCGCTGCCCATCTGGGATCGCTTGCTCTTGGGATTCCCCATGCCCACGTGGCGCATCCACCAAGCGGCCCTCCACCCGTTCCGCCGACCCCGATGATACCGTTCGGGCCGGTGATGCTTGGCACATGCGTACAGGTTCTTATCAACAGCAGGCCGGCCGCGCGCTGTGGCGACTTGGGTTTCAATCCGACGTGTTGTGGGCTCCCGCCAATGTTTGAGATTTTCACCGGCTCATCCAAGGTGTTCATTGGTGGGGCGCGCGCTGCCCGGATGTTGGATATCACCTTCCACTGCAAGCCGATTCCGCCGGCCGGAGCAGCGGCACGCGGTACGGTGTCAGCTGCAAAGACAGCGATGCAGGTCGCGATGAAAGCCGTGGCGGTTGCCGGGAAGGTCGCCCAGGTCGCGGCTATTGCCGGAGATGCGATTGAGGCCGTTGAGACCGACGACTCAGCGGTGTCAGCAGCATTCGGGATCAATGCCGCGATGATGGCTGCCCAGATGGCCGCCGATGCGGTGGCAATGGCGGCCGGCGCCGCGATGGGCAAGGACCCGTGTGTGCCGCCCGGCACTTTAGGGGCGATCACGCTTGGCTCGCCCAATGTGCTGATCGGCGGCTTCCCGATGCCGAGTTGGATGAATATTGCCAAAGGGTTGCTGAAAATAGTCAAAGGGCTTCGAGCACGCGCGCAAGGAGGAGGCGGGCGAGGCGCTCCTGGTTGATAAGGCA
>JACDEG010000121.1:3104-13640 GCA_013816505.1 Pyrinomonadaceae bacterium
CTCAAAAACATGTTCAGAGGAATCTGTGATACCTGCCGCTGGAGACATTTGCTGGCGAAAGTTTCTCAGGAAGATCATTCTCTATGGAGTCTAAAGGTATAGGCAAGGTTGCGGTCGGGCACCCTGTTGACGTTGCGACTGGGATGTTGTTTCACGACTTCGAAGACTACACCTTGCCAGGTCGGGTGCCGCTGACTTTCGGTCGTCGCTACAGCAGCGCATTGGTTGGTCAAGCGGGAGGTATGTTCGGTCAGGGATGGGCCTCACCGTTCGAGATGCGCATTCGCCGCGATCTGGACGGTTACCACATGATCGCGGAGGACGGCGAGACTGAAATCGGATTTGACGACCTTGATGGCGTAGCGGACTCCGGCGGAATAGTCCGCAGTTTGGGTGCGTTCCATGAGTTGCGGCAGGAACAAGAGAAGATCATCGTCACACGCTGGAATCCTGATAGCCAAGACATCACGCGCTACATCTTTCCCGTAGGTCAAGATGGAGAATGGTGGCAGCTTGCGAGCCGACAGAACGCCGAAGGTCAAGGGACTGACATCGAGCGTGACGCTGGCCGTGTGACGGCATTACGGCAGCGCCGGGAAGGGCGTGGCTATCGGCTGGTCTATAACCGCGAAGGGCAAGTTATTGAAGTCTATCTGACCGCTCCGGTTAACGAAGAGATCGACGGGCATATCCAACTCCAGCAGCGGGAACGCCTCATCCTGCGCTACGACTATGACAGCGCCAATCGTCTCTCTGAATTTGTTGATGCCCTCGGCAATCGCTGTCGCTACAAATATGACACGACAGGTCGCATGACGCGCGAGGTCAACATCGGCGGCATGGTGTATCAGTTCCGTTACGACACGAAGGGCCGCTGCGTAGAGACGACAGGGCTGGACGACTTCGGGCGCAATCTTTTGGAGATCAACGAAATTGCCAGGTTGACCCAGGTGACGGACAGCTTGGGCCATGTCACAATTTATCAATGGAACGAGAAGGGTCAGGTAGAGCGTCAAATATCACCGCTCGGAAATTTGACTTCCACTATCTATGATGAACATGGACGCATCACACAAAAGTTAAAGCCGAGCGGAGCGACAACCTCATACGAGTATGATGACCGAGGCGACCGTGTTCAAGAAACATCGCCCACCGGCGCGGTGACCATTTATGATTATAACGAGCAACATCAAGTCGTTTGCATCACCGATCCAGCAGGCCACAAGTGGCACCGTTCACACACTTCCTCCGGGCAGGTTGCAACCGTCACCAATCCACTGGGCGACACCCTGTCTTATTCCTACAACAGCCAGGGCGATCTGATAGCGTTCGAAGATTCCGCTGGTCACAAACGCCGATTCGCTTGGGACGGGTTCGGCAACCTTGAAAGCACCAGCGACCCATTAGGGCACACCACTCGCTACGTACATAATCTCGAAGGGCACGTGATCGGCGTAGTTGATCCCCTCGGCCATCGGACAGAGATTGGTGTGGATGAGCTTGGTCGAATCCACGAGCTTCGTTTACCTGACGGAGCCGCGCGCAGGTTCGCGCGAGACGTCTACGGTCAGTTAACTCGTTATGTCGATGAACTCGGTGCCGCCACAAGTTGGCGCTATACCGCCTGCGGATTGCTGAGCGAAGAGGTCAGGCCGCACGGCGGGCGCATCCAATTCGAGTGGAGCACAATTCCTGGACAGTTACTTTCAATTACGAACGAGCGCGGAGAAAAACACACCTACGAATACGATGCCGACAACCGAATGATCCAGGAGATCGACTTTGCGGGGCGCACGAGCCGCTATATATACAACCAGGATGGTGATGCAATCATTGTTAAGAACGCGGCGAATCATCGAGTTGAATTTACCCGCGACGCGGCAGGAGCACTTACAGTCGTCTCCCATCAGGACGGATCACAAACGACATACGAGTACGATGTTCGAGGATTGCTTACAAAAGCCGACAACGGCGACTGTCCGGTAGAGCGCGAATACGACGCGGTCGGACGTTTGATCGTTGAACGGCAGGGTGGACACGAGGTGACGAGCGAATATGACAGCGCGGGGAATCGCGTCCGACGCCGTAGTTCGCTGGGTGACACGACAGCTTTTGAATGGAACCCTAACAATCAGATCGCACGTCTCATTCCAAATTCTTATGATGCGATTCACTTTGAGTACGACCCACGTCAAAACGAGATAAGTCGGTTTGTAACGAACGGTGTCCAGATCAACCAAAGCTATGACAGCCGGAGCCGCGGCACCGAGCAGTGGGTAGCAAGCGCCGGTGGTTTTCGAACTGGTCATGTGGCGGTGAGCGGCGGCGGCAACAACTCAGTCCACCGGCGCTACCGCTACGATGCGGCCAGCAACCTGACGGAACTGCTTGATGACCGGTGGGGAGCTACCCGGTACGCCTACGATATCGTTGGCCGCGTCGTCGCCGCCCAATTGCCAAAGGGGTTCACCGAGCGTTTCGCCTACGATGTGACTGACAACCTGACAGCACTTGAGCGGCGCGAAAATTCGGAGATCAAAGTTGACAGCGATTCCGGATTAGAGTCACCAAGCTGGCAATACAAAGCTGGCAACGAACTCGTCCAGCGAGACGGCGCGACTTATGAGTACGACTCACTCGGCCAACTTGTGCGCAAATCCGACATCAAAGGCACAACGGTTTACACCTGGAATGGCTACGGCCAGATTGCCAAGGTCACGCTGCCCAACGGTGCTGAGTGGAAATATAGATACGATCCGTTTGGCCGCCGTGTTGAGAAGCGCGGTTCATCTCACGGCGTCGAGTTCGTATGGGACGGTGACGTTATTCTTCATGAGGTGAGTTCAAATGGTGGTGGAGAACTCCATCTCATCAACTGGGAGTTTGATCCTTGTGGTTTCGCGCCGATTGCGAAGACGGAAGGTAAAGCGCAGTACCTTTGTGTTAACGACGTGGCGGGCGCACCGCGCGAGCTAGTCAGCAGCGATGGAGCCGTAGCGTGGAGCGCGCAGTTCTCCACGTTTGGCGAGATGCGAATAAGCAACGTCGCCGAGGTTGATTGCCCGGTGCGATTCCAAGGTCAGTGGTACGATTATGAAAGCGGCTTGCACTACAATCGGTTCCGCTACTATGATCCTGCCATCGGGCGGTATGTGTGTCCAGACCCGATTGGTCTGCTCGGCGGGCTTAATCTGTACAGCTACACGTACAATCCGCTGACATGGGCCGACCCATTAGGGCTAACAGGTCAATGTCCAATTATTGTTGCCCATCCCTCTGAAGCGGCTGCCAAGAGAGCTGCTGAGAGGCAAGCAGGAATGGGCAAGCACGGTGGGCGAGAAATATTGCCGCCTGAACCACTCGCAGCCGGCTCTCGCTCGCCGCAAGGTCCTATTGGAGAACACACGAGCGTCAGAAGCACGGATACTGGTGGGATCGTGCATCATGACCCATTTGGACATTTAATTGTAGACAAAGATGGATCGACCACAATCATACCTCCACACTTTGGAGTCGAATTGCCAGGTCAGCCAACGGTTCATCATACGTATCCAACAAATCATGATCCAAGGACAAATCGGTGACTTATGCTTGTATGTGGCGTAGAAGAACCTATCCAAAAAAACGAGTCATTGTATCAACTTGACGTTAAAACGGGGAAGTTAGCATATAGTGAACCGTTAGACGTTCCTTTGAACCGATACAGTTTCCTTTTCCTTGGAGACTCAACTCAAGCAAACCAGGTGCTAGCTAAGTTAATAATGGGTATAACGTCCCAACTAAGACAGCCAGCAGTGTGGGTCTCAAGTTGGTTTAGTCAATTTGCGGGTGGCAGTCAGGCTCGAGTACGTTTGCTTTTGTCAAAAAAACGGAAAGAAGGCTGGCATATCAATGATAGTGGAGATATTACAGTTGCTACTAAGGCCATTGATTTTCCATTACTTAGAGGATGGGTGCCCGAAAATTATTCCTGGCGGGATGGTGGAATTATAATCATGATTGATGGTTCGGTCCAAATATCTGAATTTACTGACGAGAATAATAAGCCATCAATGATTCTATTAGCAAAAATGGGCACGATGGCTCCGAGCAAAGAGTTTCTAAAATGGTTGTTTACCCGGCATCAATCCGTCGTCTATTCCAAGAGAGACGACTTTGGTCGTGAAGGTCTGGTTATGGTAGGAGTCCACAGATTAAACATCGAAGAAATCGGCAAAGTGATTGACTTTCAAGAAATTTATTATGGTAGATCAGTTGACCGTGTATGGCACCAGTCCATACGGGCGTAGCAAATACAGTTGCGCTCGGTTGCGCTAATTGCACGCACATGAGAGCCGAAGTTAATTATCAACTGATGTTACGTAAAGCAGAAGCTATTGGTAAACTTGACACATGAGCAAGTCAATGTTGGACATCCACACGGATTATCTGATTTGTTCGTTCAGGCAAGCCTCCGCCACCAGACTCGCCCGCTTGCTTGACCATGAAATCGCTCATGACTCCGTGACCCGCTTTCTCTCCTCAGAGCCGTCGAATAAGATGATGGCTGGATCGGCATGGTACGCACTCGGGTTTCGGTGAGGCGTGTCGGATTGCCCAGATGGAAATGAACGAAGAGGCTGACCGGGGGCGGCGTCTGCGTGACCGGATGGAAAAAGCTCTTCTCGACGCGCTGCCTGACATTCACATCAACGGCGACAGAAACAATCGTCTTCCAAACACAAGCAACATGACCTTGACGGGTGTCGAGGCGAGAACGCTGATCCGAGACATGCACGTCGTCGCGGTGTCGACGCGCTCGGCCTGTGCGAGCCGTTCTCAAAACACGAGCCACGTTTTGCAGGCGCTCGGCTTGAGTGATGAACAGTCACACGCTTCCATCAGATTCAGCCTCGGTCGCTTCACCACGGAAGAAGAGATTGACCGCGCCATCGCACTCGTCACTGGTTCGGTACGGAAGTTGAGAAAGCAGCAGGCGGCGATGTCATGAAGCAGTGTCATGAAATCGAGAGCGAAACCTACTTCAGCCGCTCCACTCGTGTTACTGCGGCGGCAGGTTTCTGCCGTGGCTGTCGACGATCTGAATCAGACGATCTTTCAGCGGGTCGCGCAGTTTCACGATGTCGTCGATGTCGATGACTTCCTCGAAGACGTCGCGACCGGAGATGTCGGTGCTTTCGATGATGACGTTGTCGGGCGGGCGGATCGTCGAGATGGATGATCTGACGTAGGTGATGGGTAGTTCGCCGAGTCCGGGGGCGCGTTCGTTGGCGCTGACCGGGAAGTGGAGCGCGTTGAGGATGTCGGTGATTCCCTTCTGCCGCGAGATGACGACGTGCAGCACAAGGTAGTGCAGCACAAACTCCTTCAACTCTTTGCCGGAGCGACTGCGGTCGGAAACCAGTTCGCGCAGGCGTCCGAGCGAGAACCCGGAATAGTTGAGCACCCACGTGAGCGGCGAAGTGACGGTGACCGTTTTATCCTGTCCACCGGCGTTGGCGGCGTGGCTGTATTCGAGCGGCGTGAATTCGAGCGTGGCGCTGACGATCTCGATGGGCGGCTTCAACTCGGCGGGCAGGTTGAACGGCTTCGCGGTGGCGACCGCTTCGTAAAGGCTCTGCAACTCTTTGAAGTTTCGGTCGGCGCCGCGCGCGGCCTCTTTGGTACTGCTGTCGACATAATCACCAAGCACGGCCTTCGGGCGGAGCAGCGGGGCGAGCGTCGCGAGATACTCCTTCATCTGCTCGGTCAGCAACTTCGAAGTCGCCACCGTCAGCTTTCTGAGCACTAACAGTTCCTGGATACTGTAGCCTTCGTCGCTCATCTGTGATGTTCTCCGGGTTCGTGCGCTTAAGGGAAGATCGCGCTCCGCATTCAAGAGGCGCCCCACGTTCAGAGCGCGGACAGCCTACAAGGCACTCCGAACCTTGTCAATATCATTTAATTCCAAGCTGACAATGAATTAGCGCGCCGCAAACGACCGTCGCACGGCGCGGCGAAAGCCTCTGGCGCTTCGCGGCGCAAGCCTCAGCGCTGGATGGTCCGGCAGCAGTTTCGCAGAGAGAAGTCCCGCGCGTCGTGCCGGGTGGCACGCATGCTATACTCGCGCTCGCCACTGGGCGACCGCCCCGACGGCGCGACGTTTCCATCATCACACTGCAAACCGCTGACCTGTCCAGACACCATGAGTTCCACCACCGCGACACATGCGACGCCTGACACGCTCACCGGGACGGTCAAGGGACCGGGCGAGCGCCCACACGAGTATCTGTTCATCACGGCGGACAACCGCCGCGCGCGCATCGGCGAGTTCGTGTACTACACGGCGCATGACGGCGACGACCCGCGCCGCATCCTCGGCAACATCACCGGACGGCGATTGGTGCGTAACCTTCCCGACGCATTCCTCGCCGACCCCGAAACGCCGCCGTCAATCGTTTCGTCGCTGATCGGACTCGACGGCGACAGCTGCGAGTTATACGAAATCACCGTCGAGACCATCGGCTACTTCAGCGAGCGACTCGGCAACTTCGTCAATCCGCGCATCCCACCGCAGCCGGGCGACGCGGTCTTCCTCGCGTCGTCCGAGACGCTCGCCAATGTCCTCTCGTCGCGCCGCGTCAGCGAGACGGGCGCGGCCCATGTCGGCAGTCTGTTGACGCGCGACGCCGGCGAAGTGCCCGTCGTGATGTCGATCAAGGAGGTCGTCTCGACGCACCTCGCGATTCTCGCCTCGACGGGGTCGGGCAAGTCCTACACGGCGGGCGTGATCGTCGAAGAGTTGATGATGCCGCACAACCGCGCGTCAGTGCTGATCGTCGACCCGCACGGCGAATACGACACACTGCGCTCGATAGAAGACGACGCGCGTTTCCGCGCACCAGACGGTTACCAACCGGAAGTCAAAATCTTTACGCACGACCGCGTCAAAGTGCGCTTCTCTTCGCTCACCGAAGCCGATGTCAAGTATCTGCTGCCGGAAGGCACGTCCGACAAGATGCTTCACTTTCTGTCGCAGGCATTTCGGCAATTGACGGCGGGGCAGCGCGGCGCGCGCGAGTTGTGGGGCTACCACGATCTGCGCGACGCGGTGAAGGAGCAGAAGTACGAAGGCGGCGAGCGTAACGAGGCGAGCAACGCGAGCTCGATTGAAGGCTTACTGTGGCGGCTCGATTCGCGCTTCGACAAGCCGGGGTCGATCTTCTCCGATAGCGAGCACATTCCCTTGAGCGAGATGTTCCGGCCCGGACGCTGCACGGTCTTGCAACTCTCCGACATTGAACAGAATGAGCAGCAGGTCGTGGTCGCGACACTTCTTCGTCGTGTCAATAAGGCGCGCGTGGCGACGGTGCGCGGCGAGGCCGACCCGCACAGCGACAACCACCTTGCTTATCCGGTCTTCACTTTGCTCGAAGAAGCGCACCGCTTCGCGCCCGCCGGACAGACGGTCGTCTCGACCAACATCCTAAAGCAGATTCTCTCTGAGGGGCGCAAGTTCGGCGTCGGCATCGGCCTCATCACGCAACGTCCCGGCAAACTCGACCAGGACGTTTTGTCGCAGTGCATGACGCAGGTCATCATGCGCATCGTCAACCCCATCGACCAGGACACGGTCGCGAAGTCTGTCGAAGGCGCCGGGCGCCAGATGCTCGCCGAGTTGCCGGCGCTGACGAAAGGCCAGGCCGTCATCAGCGGCGTCGGCGTCAACACGCCGGTGATGTGTCGCATCCGCGAGCGCATCACGCGCCACGGCGGCGAGACATTCGACGCGCCCGGCGAGTGGGCACGCTGGCACGACGAAGGCGAGCGACGACGCCGCGCCGAGGACAACGCCGTGCTGGCTGCGCCGGAGCCGACGAAGAAAATCGAAAAGCTCCGCGGCATCCAGATTTAGCACGGTGCCCGGCGCACTTCGTGTCAAATGGGTAGAGGATGAATGACGACTGCTTGGCCGTCGTCAAATGCCGCTCTGATCGTCGGTTGCTTTTCCGAGCCGCGATGCTAAGATAGCGCCTGTTTTAAGGAAGCCCCTGTTCCGACGAACCTCCCTCAATCAGGTTTACAGTTTAGTTCCCCGCTCATGTGATGTGGGCGAGAGTTGCGTGCCGGCCGGGCACTACTTAGTGCCCGCGGCGCGCGTTCGATGAGGATAAAATGGCGGATCAGACCTCCACTGTCAGCGGCGACGAGGGCACGGCCCAGAAACACGGCGAGCGCGGCGTCGTGGACATCATCACCGCCCGGCGCGAAGAAATTCTTAATCTCTGGATCGCGGAGCGCCTTGAGTCGAACGACTTCCGCGACGAATTGATTTCCAAAAAAGAGTTGCGCCAGCAGTCGAAGCAGATCATCGACATGCTGGCGCGACTGATTAAAGAGTCGAACGGCGGCGACTTCGAAAGCCCCGCCTTCGACGAGATGCGCTCGTTCCTCAATCAGATTTCGCACTTGCGCGCCATTAAAGGCTACACGCCGGAAGAGAACGCGACATACATTCTCTCTCTGCGTAACGTCGTGCTGCCGCTGCTCGCCGAAGAGTTCGACGGCAACCTCGTCGGGCTGGTGCGCGAGATGAACTACTTCACCCGCCTGCTTGACCGGATGGGGCTGGTGATGGTCGAGAATTTCATCCGCTCGCGCGAAGAGGTGATCCGCCAGCAGCGCGCCGACATGCTCGAGCTTTCGACGCCGGTTATCAAACTGTGGGACAAGATTCTGACGCTGCCGATCATCGGCACGCTCGACTCACGCCGCGCGCAGATGATGATGGAGGCGCTCCTGCAAAAGATCGTCGAGACCGGCTCGACCATCGCTATCCTCGACATCACCGGCGTCCGCACGATGGACACGCTCGTCGCTAACCACCTGATTAAGACCGTCACGGCAGCACGATTGATGGGCGCGCGCTGCATTCTGACGGGCGTCTCGCCGGCCATCGCGCAGACGATGGTGCAACTCGGCATCGACCTGACGCAGATCACGACCCGCGCGCAGATGTCCGACGGCATCAAGCTGGCGCTGGAAATGATTGGCCGCGCTGTCGTCTCCGCCAAAACACTCTCACAAATTTCCGCTGGCATGCCCGACGCGGCGGCGCACAAGACGGCCGCGATGATCGCCTACGGGACGAGCATCACCGACGACAACCAAAGCCGCGACCAGAACAATCGGTGAGTGCTGGTGGTCGCGCTCACCGGCCCGCCGACGTGCCACCATAAAAAGATTGGTCGATCCAAGGAGTGATTAAGCTGATGAACGGTTCTCGCATCCCGATCCTGAAAGTGGGCCGCGTGCTGATTGTGCCGATTCAAGTGGACATGGACGATCAGACGGTGATGCATCTACAGGAACGCATCCTGTCAGAGCTTGAGCGGACGGGCGCGCGCGGCGTGCTGATCGACATCTCGATGCTGGAGACGGTCGATTCCTTCATTGGGCGCGTGCTCTCTGACATCGCCGCGATGGCGCGCATCATGGACGCCCGCACAGTGGTCGTCGGGATGCAGCCGGCGGTCGCTATCACGTTGGTCGAGTTAGGATTGGAGTTGCGCGGCGTGGACACCGTGCTGAACGTCGATGAGGGCATCAAGCTGCTCCGCGACGAGTTTGGCATCCGCGACGCCGATGACGGATTAGAACATCGGGAGTTGAGCATGTTTGATGGAGAGCAAGTCAATCGCACTTGAGAATGAGCATGACATCGCAGTGGCGCGTAACGAGGTGCGAGTGCTGGCCGTCGGACTCGGCTTCCGCCTTGTCGACCAGACGCGGCTGACGACGGTCGCATCGGAACTCGCCCGCAACGTCATCAAGTACGCGCGGCGCGGGCGGATGATTGCGCAGCCGACGCGGAACCCGGCGGGGCGCAACGGCCTGCGTTTGATCTTCGAAGACTCTGGCCCCGGCATCCCTGACATCGGGGCGGCGATGCGCGACGGCTTCACCACCGGCGGCGGTCTCGGCAAAGGCTTACCCGGCTCGAAACGTCTGGTCGACGAGTTCGAAATCGAATCCGCGCCCGGCCACGGCACGCGCGTGACGGTCGCACGCTGGGCATAATTGAAGGGATGAGGGATGAATAAAAAGCAGAAGAAAGAGTGCAGCACACAGTATACAGCAGGAAACAAGCCGTCCTTCATCTTCGATGTTCGTAGTTCTGTATTCCGTATTCTGTATTCTGTATTCCTGATTTCTTCATCCTTCATCCTTCATCCCTTATATCGTGCGGATATTCCATTCGGTAAAGATCAGTGACGAGGCGAAGGTGGGGACGGCGCGGCGCGCGGTGCTCGGTTACGCCGCGCCGTTCGGCTTTTCCAAAACGCAACTCGCCGAGCTTGAGATAGTGGTGCAGGAGATCGGAACGAACGCGGCCCGTTACGCGACTCATGGAGGGTGCCTGCACTGGGCCGCGGTGCTCGGCGACGAGCCAGGCATCGAGTTGTTCTACTGGGACAAGGGGCCGGGCATCTACGACATTGACCGCGCGGTGCGCGACGGCGTCTCGACAAGCGGCAGCCTCGGTGGCGGCCTCGG
>JACDEG010000565.1 GCA_013816505.1 Pyrinomonadaceae bacterium
CCTTAGACATGCGTGACTGGTCATTCATCAGGTCTCATTTCGTCACTTAGCCAGAGTCAAGCGAATCACATGGCCTCCCGCTGCTGCGAGAACGGCATGGATGGTATCCGCAGATGTGACCTTAAGTTGCCGCTGGATCAGTTTCGCGGGTTGGTGAGGAGCATCTGGGTCGTCGGCGTAAACCTCGGCGATGAATCTTCCGGTGCCGATAAAGTTCAACGGGATAGACAGCTCTCGCGCGCTGCTGTCGGTCATGCTCCCGATGTACCACTGTTTGCCCCGCCGCCTTGCCACCGTGATGTGCTTACCCACAGAGCCGCCTAACACCTTCGTCTCGTCCCATGAAGTCGGAACCTGTACGAGGAATTCCAGCCCATGCTGACCTTGATACGCGGACGGAGAATCCGCGATCATTGGCAGATAGGCTTCATAAACGACATATCTTGCCAATTGGCGGGCACGTGTTCCAATCGTGACGGGCGCGACATTGCGCGGTTTGAACTCCTTTTCTGTGACGTTGCGAAAGGAGCCTGAATGATAATCAAGTGGGCCGGCCAGCATGCGAACGAAAGGAACGATCACTTCATGTTCGGGTGTGCTGCCCCGCGCATCCCATTTGTTGAATTCCAGATTGAACACCGCCTCGACGGCCAACAAATTTGGATATGTGCGGCGAAGCCCCGTCGGTTTGTAAACGTTATGCAAGGTCACAGTCAGACGGTGCTTCGCTGCCAGCTGCATGAGTTCGTGAATGAACTTGACAGTCTCCTGATCGTCCCGATCAAAGAAATCGATCATCACGCCTTCGATCCCCCACTTCTCGTAAATGGGAAAGGCTGTTTTCATCTGCGCCTTGGCCGCTTCCGAATGCATCCAGAGACGCAAGCGCACCCTTTTTTGTCGAGCGTAGGCGATCACCTCCGGCAAGTCGATTGCGGGCAAACTCTTGGTGATGTCCTGGCCTCGATAGGGCCTGAGACTGCCGCCATACCAGGCGATACCTTCGAAACCATCCAGCGAGTGATACTCGATACCGTGTTCAGCGCAGAAGTCTATGTAATGCTTCATCGTTTGGGTGTTTAACCCTCCGGTGAAGTCAGCATTCTTAACGTCAAAGCCGTTCCACCAGGGAAAGGTCGTCTTCCCCGGTTTGATCCACGAGCTGTCCGTGATGGCGGAGGGAGGGTTAAGGTTCGTGACGATGTTGGATTCGATCAAGCGTCCCGGGTCGTCCGCGATCATCAGGACCCGCCACGGCGAAGCGTGAGGCAAACTGGCTTTCACTTTGATTTGAGCATTGTCCAACCGGGGAGAAAGTTTACTAATGAGAATGCCAGGGCTGCCCGCAATGCCTGATAGATACATTCCGGCATAATCGGTCAGATCCGCTTCGGTAATGGCGACCCAGATTTTATCGGGATACTCCAGCAGCAGAGGTAGCCCGACCAACAAATCTGGAGAGACGCTTTTCAGCGGTAGGAGTTTGTAATAAAACTCATAAGGCGTCTTGAACGAAGTTACAGGTAGTGCGTATGCCTTGGGGTCGCCGACGAAGGAAAATGTCGAATGCTCGGAAGTGATGACCAGTTCAGGCAGAGCCGGTTGTTGGGGAAATCGGTAGCGAAAAGCGGCACCGTCATTATACGCCTGAAAGATCAGGTCCAGTCGCCGATGCGGCTCTGATTGCTCCTCAAGCGAAATGACTGCCTCGCGGTAATGGTCGCGCGCGACGCTTGTCTTCCCCGGATTAACTGCATAAGTTTCGTCGCGTTGAGTGCGCGCGACCTTCACGATCCGGAAGTTGCTGTTGAGCGGGCCGGCAGGTGCCAAGTCGAAGCCCAAACTCGCCTGGTGAACGAGTGATTTCCCCCGATAGAAGACGCTGTAACAGGGAACGGATTTCTTGTCCGACTTCTCGAACAACCCAAACACGATGTGTACTTTTTTATCGGGAGACTCAACGGCAAAGGAGTTGTTAGAGGGCAATTCATTTGCCGCTTTCACGGTAGATAGTGAAGCTACTACGGGGAAGCTCGCTAGAAGCGACATCAATTCTCTTCGGTTCATAATGACAGCTCTCGCTCTCGCAAGTTGTTAGTTGATAAATTGCGCAGCGTTCTCTTTCGTGATCCGGTCGTTGTGCGTCCTCTTGGGGTTCGCGCTCATGGTTGTGCTACTTTTCGTCGGCCCCATTTTAGCCGTGATCGGTTGCGGTTTGATGAAAGGTTGACGGCGAGTTGGTCGATCTGTGCAAATGCGTCGCTTCCCGGTCCAGACATCCCGACAAAGACTCGCACACTCGTTCGTGCACCTGAGTTGAAGTCAACCGTCAGTTGCTTATAAACATCCGAAGGTGTACCCACTGAACTCCCGTACCTTACCTCTGCGAATGGCGCTGCATCGTTCGTCGGACGCACGCCGAAGTAGCCGTCTCTGAGTGCGGGAGAAGTTTTCACCCAGCCGGTGAGCCGATAGTTACGGTTCGGCATGACAGCAATGTCCTGATAGATGTTTTGGAAGCCACTGGTGGCTCTCAGATACGCATTGTTGCTCCCACTAAGGGCGTAGCCCAGGTCACGATCAATGCCGATGGCGCCATTCTCACCCCTGACCCAGGGCGCGGAGACGCTGCTGCCGGGTTGGTCTTCAAAGCCTGGATCACTGAGGATGTTCCCGCCCAGCTTGTCCAAAGTTAACTGCGCGCGCATGAAGAACACGTTGTACGGTTTCCACTGCGACATGGCGAAGTACACCTTGTCGCGGTCGTTGAACCCGGGATGGATATATCCGCCGTACAACGCGGGATAGTCGCTGCCCTTGACCAGGATTTTCTGGCCCGTCCAAGGTCCGGTCAGGCTCGGGGAGTCCCGGAGGATGATCGCCGCCCGTGGGTCATCGAAGTACGTCATGATCCACCGGCGGAAATGGGAGTTATATTGCACAGATAGTTCCGCGACCGGAGCGATCACGATTGGCGCCGCCGCCGCTTCGTGACCGGTCTGCCAGGTAGCGCCGTCCCAATATTGGTAAGCGCTTTTGTTGAGGATGCTGTTTTCCGGCACTCTGACGAGGTAGGCATTGCCGAATCGGCCGTTGGGCGTGCCGAACATATACACGTACCCGCCGTCCTTCACGAACGCGGCCATTTGGAAACGATTGCTCCACGTCGCGTCATTTATCCATCGGACATTCGGGTCTTTGATCCAGTTTTCTCCCTCGTCATCCGAGTACGCCATGCCGGAATAATTGGTATACCACCTGCCCGGAGGCCCCCAATGGTTGACGGACATATAGTGGATATAGTGTCGTGACCCGACCGTCACACCGGCCGTCGGGATCACGGTCTTTTCGTTGTGGTTAATCTGTTTGCAATCGAGGAATTGTTTCGCGCGTCCAGGCATATCTTGAATCATGGTGTCGAAATTGAGACCGTCATCAGGATTCCTGTCGGAAGACAGGGCAAGGATATTGCAGCGCCAGTCAGCCGTATCCGGGCCTCCGCCGTCACCGCCCCACCCCCGACCATACGTGTCGCCAAAGACCATCATGACCTGCCCCTGGCCGCTGTCCCACATAATGCCGAGGTCGGTGCCCATCACCTGGTATTTCGTATCCGTTTGATTGATCGATCCGGGGCCCGTGATCTTCGCCAGCAGGGTGAGATTGCGAGGCGTCACCGAAGCGACTGCGGACACAACCAAGGCCCAAAACACAACGAGACTCACGACGCAAAATCTTCGACGCTTCCAAGCACTCATGGTGCTCCTCCATTACAGCGTATCGCTTGCGACAAACTGGCGGTTATCCTCACTGATTGACGAACTGCGCGGCGTTCTCTTTCGTGATCCGCGCCGTCGGCGGCGTGATCTTTTTCGGCGGCTGTTCTTTGTTCAGGATTTTCATCGCCGTTTCGATGGCCTCTGTGCCGCAGTTCGGGTAAAGGAATGTCGCGTC
>JACDEG010000122.1 GCA_013816505.1 Pyrinomonadaceae bacterium
CTGCTAAGTCGAGACACCACTTTCGAGGGCGTCTTATTAAGCCCTCGGAACCGCTGGAAGATTGGATTCGTTTTTTCGTCAAAGCTCGCGAAGCGAGGGAACCGATGCCGCAGGAGAGCAGATTGCCAAAGGTGCTGGAGCACGCAAGGACGACTGAGGGCGTCGCCTTTGAGTTGCGCAAGGATCCGATGGGCGTGCTGGAGATGCCGGGGCTAAAGAATGTGCTCATCGGCATTCATGTGGGCGCGCCGGCGAAGCTCGCGTGCCGGCGAGACGGCAGGCGGTACAGCGGGACGGCGGTGCATGGGGACATTGACATCATTCCCGCGGACACGCCGAGCCGGTGGGAAATGCAAGACGAGAATGACACGACCCTACTTCTGAGTCTGCCGCAGACGCTGCTGCGCACTGTCGCTAATGAGTCCGCGCTGGACACGGCACGGATGGAGATTCGCAACCAATTTCAAATCCGCGATACCGAGCTGGAAGCGCTCTGCTGGGCGATGAAACGCGAGATGGAATCGGGGTATCAATCGGGGCGCTATTTTCTGGACGGACTGGCGCTGGCGGTGGCTTCACGGGTGGTGGCACGGCACAGCTCCGTTGCGAAGCTGATGGAGGAACGGAGCGAGGGTCTGGGTGGGCGCAGGCTCAAGCAGGTTCTGTCGTTCATTGAGGATCAGCTTGCGGAGGAGCTTTCGCTGGAACAGATTGCCGCAGTCGCGGGGGTAAGTGCTTCGCATCTGAATACGCTCTTCCGGATATCAATGGGAGTGCCGGTGCACCAGTATTTAATCCGGCGCCGGGTGGAGCGCGCGAAGACGCTGCTAATGCAGGACGGGCTGTCGATGGCAGAGATAGCGCTGGCCGCAGGCTTTGCACACCAAAGCCATATGGCGCGACATATGCGGCGTGTGCTGGGCGTACCGCCGCGGGCGATGAAGCGCCTGCTGGCCGAGGCTTCCGCCTCCCGCTGATTTTTCCCGCCGATCGTGCTCCAAAGCGTCGGAATGTGCGCGCAAACGGTAGTGGCCTTGAACTATCCTACCTGCATGAGACGCAGGGATTTCCTAAAAAGTTCTTCAGCGATGATGGCAATGGTGGCATTGGCTCCGCGCGGGTTTGCGAAGGAGTCCAAGCGGATCGACGCGGCGTGGTATCGCCGGTCGCGACGCTTTGCTGCATTGCCGGTGAGCCGAGTGGCTTACGTTGAGCGCGGTCGCGGGCCGGCGGCGCTGTTTGTGCACGGGTATCCGTTGAACGGGTTTCAGTGGCGCGGAGCGCTCGAGAGGCTGCACGCGCACCGCAGGTGCATTGCGCCGGACCTGATGGGCATGGGTTTTACTGAGACCCCGGAGGGACAAACGATTTCACCTGCGACGCAGGCGAGCATGCTGGCGATGCTGTTGGATGCGCTGCACATCAATGCGGTGGACCTGGTGGCAAACGACAGCGGAGGCGCGGTGGCGCAGCTCTTTCTGGCGAAATACCCCCGGCGCGTGCGGACGTTACTGCTGACCAACTGCGATGTGGATGAAAACAGCCCGCCGCCCCAGTTCCTGCCGTTCATTGAGCAGGCGAAGAAAGGCACCTTTGTGGACGAGTTCATCGTCCCACAGTTGAACGATAAACAGCTGGCGCGATCGGCTAAGGGAATGGGCGGGCTGGCGTATACGTATCCGCAGCGCCTCGCGGATGGGACGATCGAAACCTACTTCCGGCCGATCGTGGAAACACCGCTCAAGAAGGCACAGATGGAGCAGTATGCGGTTTCGATGGAAGCGAATCCGCTGGTGGTGATCCGAGGAGAACTGCGTCGATGGAGGGGGCGGGCGCGAATGGTGTGGGGGCTGAAGGATACGCTGTTCGGGGTGGAGTGGGCGGAGTGGCTGCACCGGACGCTGCCGGGTTCGCGCGGTGTGCGACGGGTGGAAGGAGCGAACCTGTTTTTTCCGGAAGAGATGCCGGAGCTGATCGCCGAAGAGGCGGCGAAACTGTGGAGTGTTCAGAGGCATAGACGAACAGGAATTCACCGATGACATCGAATAGAACCGTGACCGTCTTTGGCGCATATGGACACACCGGACGCTTCGTTGTTGCAGAGTTACGCAGACGCGGATGGACGCCTATCCTCTCCGGCCGCGATTCCGATAAGCTGAATGTCATCGGGGCGGCTCATCGCGGACTGGATATACGGCCTGCGTCGATCGATGACCCGTCGTCGCTCGACCGTGCGCTTGCGGGCGCAGCGGCTGTCATAAATTGTGCTGGACCCTTTGCGAGGACCTCTGCGCCCGTGATCGAAGCCGCGTTGCGCTCGCAGATTCCCTATTTGGACGTCGCGGCAGAGATAGAAGTCGTCGCGGCCACGTTCGAGCAGTACGCTGACGTTGCGCGCGAGGCAGGAATCGTGATTGTTCCATCAATGGCGTTTTACGGCGGCTTGGGTGATCTGCTGGCCACGGCGGCGATGGGAGATTGGCCGGCCGCGGATGAGATTTGCATCGCGTATGGGCTAAGCAGCTGGAAGCCGACTCTCGGGACGAGGGCCACGACCCAAGTTTCGAAGCAGCGCAGGGACGGCCGGCGAATTGTCTTTTCGAACCGCCGAATGGAGTTCCGCACGGACGATGCGCCGATCCTCGATTGGACTTTCCCCGCACCGATTGGAATGCAGGCCGTCGTGTCGGAATTCACAATGGCGGACAGCGTCACGATTCCGAGTCACTTAAGCACGCCCGAAATACGCTCCTATATGACGGTCGCGGCGGTCAAAGACCTGTCCGACCCAGACTTGTCGCCGCCGGCGGCGGCCGACGAGAGCGGACGTTCGTCTCAAACGTTCCTCGTCGAGGTTGTCGCGCGTTCGGGAAGTGCGGAACGTCGCGCGGCGGCAAGCGGGCGAGACATCTACGCGATCACCGCACCCCTCGTGGTGGAAGCAACTGAGCGCGTCGTTAGCGGACGGGCCAACAAGACTGGCGTCGTCGCCGCCGGCGAGGCCTTCGACGCGCGAGACTTTCTGAGGTCGCTCAGCCCGGAGCATCTCTCACTCGAGATTCAGTGATGCCACTTCCGCCCGGCGCAGTTTGTAGCGGCCATGGCCGCCCGCCAATATTCTGTCCAGCAAGGAGCTTCTCCATGATGTCGAGCCACACCTTCAGGAACCTTCACTATGGCCCTGACCTCCTCCTCCTTCCGAATGCCTGGGGTGCCGGCAGCGCTCGCTTGATCGAGAGCCTTGGTGCAAAGGCGATCGCGACGACCAGCCGAGAGTTTTGCAGCCGGGGCGGAGCGGGTCTCGATTGACTTCACCGAAAGCATGTTGGCCTGCAAGAACGACTCGCGGAATCCGTGGACGGGGCGCAAGATCAAGAAAGTTTTGTGTACACTAAAGCGTGACCACCTCAGACGTCCGCGGCTGGCTCTTCATGGACATGAGCAAGAACCATAGCCGCCGGTGGTGAGCCATGAAGGACTGCGGCAATCAAGCGAAGTCCCGCCGTTATTACGAGAGGAAGCGCGCTACTCGTACCGTGAGCTCGTGAAGAGCGTGCTGGCGCGGTAAATGCCGAGCATCGCCGCTGCTGTTGGCGGGTACATCACATCTACGCTTCTCTTGAAAATCATGTCTTAGATCAATTTCATTTCACGCAGAATGGATTTGGCAATCGCCGTCCGCGCGGCGGCGTCTTTCTCGTGCGTGATGTCAATGTTGATGGCGAAGAAATACGCCTTGCCGTCGCGCTCGACATACCCGACCCACCAGCCTAGCTGCTCATTGATGCGGCACCCGTTCAGCCAATCGAAGCAGCGCACCCACCCCGTCTTGGCACGCAACACATGGGCGTCCATGTTCTCGTTGATGAGGATGTCCTTCACCATGTCCATGCTGCGTCGTGAGAAGGGGAGCTTGTTGCGGTACAGTCTGACCAGAAACCTGATCTGCTCTACCGACGAAATTCTCAGCCGACCGTCGAGCCAGAAGCGATCAATGCCGCCGGCGATATTCTGGTTACCGTAGCCGCCGCGATTGATCAATCGCCGCATCCGTTCGTGGCCCGCACGTCGCGCCATCTCTTGGTAAAACCAGACGGTCGAACTATGAATCGCCTCGCGCATTGACTGGTCTCGATTCCATTGAGGGATGCCGCGATCAACTCCGTCCCACCGCAAAACTTCTTCCGGGTCTTTGACCGCGCCGAGTTCCAGCGCGACGAGCGAGTTGAAGACCTTGAAGGTCGAAGCCGGAATGTACCGCGTCCTCGCGCGTTTCAGGTTGTAGCCGAGATACTTGTCCGCCCGTAAATCATAGAGCAGAAAAGAGCCGTTGACATTGGCGGCAGAGAAATACTTGCCCCAGTCAGACCTTTCTTCCCACTGGCCCGCCGCCGCCGCGCTGTGCGCGCACATGAGCGTGGTAAGGACTATGATCAAGACTCTCTTCATCATTGAAAGATTCATACTGTTCAGCTCTCTACTTGCCACGGGTTTTGAGCGCGGCATCAAGAAAGAGCCCTTGTTTAAACAACGGTTGAGGATCGTCCGTGAATCTGATCTCGAAGGCGGAGCGGCGCAGACGCTTCACCGCGCTTTCTTCGCCGGTTTGACGCGGCAGGAGGAGCGAGCGTAAACAACGCCGCGTCGAGTCCTCCGGTCGCCTAACGCCGCATGACCGCTCGAAAAGAGATAACACCCACCGCCACTTTTCCCACGCTCCGGCGAATTTTCCCCTCGTCCACCCTTAAACCCTTTACTTCTGATTTATCTTCACGGATTCTCCCGATCACTTTAACAACCTGCTCCCGCGATAGTCGAGAGCCTCTCTACGCGGAGCGGAGTCAGCAAACAAAGAGAATTCTTAAATTCATTCCCTGGCGTCTTAGGGATCAGCATGATGAAGTGTGTTAGCGCTGTAGTCATCCTTCTTCTTCAAGTGCTCGTTTGCTCGGCGGCGCAGTCCGGAGTTCGGTTCGAGGTCTCTTTCGACAAGACCATTCACCCGGAGCCGATCACCGGACGAGTGATTTTGATTGTGGCGCGGACAGAACTCCCGGAGCCGCGCTTACAACTGGCGCCGAACGGCGTGCCGATCTTCGGGGTGGACGCGGAGAATCTTCAGCCGGGACAGGCTGTCGTTATTGACCAGACCACATTCGGGCATCCCGTTGACAGCCGGGCGCAACTGCCCGCGGGCGATTACTACGTGCAGGCCGTGATGAACGTCTACGAGAAGTTTCAACGGAGCGACGGGCGCACCGTCTGGCTGCACTGGGACGCCGCCGGGCGGTTCTTCAACAGCTCGCCGGGCAACCTCTACAGCGACGTGCGGAAGTTTCGTCTTGATCCGGCATTCGGGTACAAGATCGACCTCCGGCTCAACCACGTCATTCCCCCGGTCGAGCCTCCGAAGGAGACAAAATGGGTCAAACGCGTCCGGCTCCAGAGCGAGTCTCTCAGCAGATTTTGGGGACGGCCCGTCCGTCTCGGCGCGACAGTCATTTTGCCGAAAGATTATGACAAGCATCCTGATATTCGTTACCCGGTCGTTTATGCACAAGGGTTCATCGGCGAGCCGGCTTTCTATTTCAACTAGGACCCGAATAGCGTCAAGCAGCAGGAAGGCTTGAGAGCGTCAGCCAACATCCAGCCCGGGTACGAGTTCTTCCAATCCTGGACCGCCGATGATTTTCCGCGGTTCCTCCTCGTCACCTTCACCGAACCGTGTCCGTTTTTCCCCGACGGCTACGGCGTCAACTCGGCCAACAACGGCCCCTTCGGCGACGCCGTGACGAAGGAGTTAATTCCTTTCGTCGAAAAACAGTTTCGAGCCATCGGCAAACCTTACGCGCGGCTCCTGGAAGGCGCATCCACGGGCGGTTGGCAGTCGTTGGCCCTCCAGCTTTATTACCCGGATTTCTTCGGCGGGGCATGGATTTTCAACCCCGACCCGGTCGATTTCCGCCGCTACCTGTTGGTGAATATCTACGAAGACGAGAACGCCTTCTTCGCCCCCGGTGGCCGATCCTGGACGCCGCCTGAGAGGCCGATGCGGCGCACGACGGAGGGGCAGGTGAATCTGACGGTCCGGCAGGTCAGCCAGTTCGAGGCGGTGCTGGGAAGCAAGGGGCGCTCCGGCTTTCAGTTCAACGCCTGGGAAGCGGTCTACGGCCCTGTCGGCGACGATGGCTATCCCCGTCCCTTGTGGGACAAACGTACTGGGAAGATCGACAGCGAAGTCGCCGCCTACATGCGTGAGCACGGCTACGACCTGCGCGACTACGCCGAGAAGAACTGGCCTACGCTGGGTCCGCGCGTAGCCGGCAAGCTGCACTTCATCGCCGGCGAGATGGACAACTTCTATCTGAACCTCGCGGTCTACCAGTTTGAAGACTTCACGAAACGAGCCGCCAACCCGAAGAGCGACGCGACCTTCGTGTATGGTCGCCCCATGAAAGGCCATTCGTGGCACGCGAAGAACTTCGCCGACATGCTTCGCGAGATGGCCGAGCAGATCAAGCGCAACACCCCGGCGGGTGACAAGCAAGCGTGGGCAAAGTATTGATCCTCGCGCGTTGACGGCGACGGCTGGATGGCGCGCGTTCGAACTGATCTTGTCGATCAGGAATTCGACCGCTCCAATGTGCCAGCGACTGTCAAGCGCCGACCAGCGGTCGAATGTGTGTTTGATAGATTTCATTACACTTCAAGGGAGGCTTTTGATCATGGACACCAAGCTGCGACGGGATGTGCAATTTTTGAAGATTTACGCCGTCGCCATCACCTTGCTGCTGGCGGGCTTCACTCTCATGGCTTTCACGCAGGGCGGCCGGAAGACTAAGTTCGAGGAGATAGACGTCGAGCGCATCAACCTCGTCGAGAAAGACGGCGCGCTGAAGCTGGTCATCTCGAACAAGGAGCGGTTCCCCGATCCTGTGATCGACGGGAAGTCATACCCCCTCCGCCAGGGAGGCAAGACGGCGGGCATGCTCTTCTACAACGACGAGGGCGACGAGTGCGGCGGGCTATCCTTCGGCGGCCAGAATAAGGACGGCGCGCGTAACGCTGGCGCGTCCTTACTCTTCGATCAGCTCAATCAGGATCAGACTGTCGGCATCAGCTACAGCGAAGACGATGGGCGGCGCACTGCGGGCCTTAACGTGTGGGACCGCCCCGACACGCCCATCAGCGAGATGGTGGAAAAAATACAGGCAGTTCGGAAGATGCCCGACGGGCCGGAAAAGACACAAGCACTTCAAAAACTTCGAGAGACCTCGGGAGTCGCGCAGCGTGTGTTCGTCGGAAAGACCAGAGATAAGGCCTCCGCCCTCTTGCTCTACGATCCACAGGGCCGCCCCCGCGTTCTGCTGATAGTCGACGCACAGGGCCAGCCCAAACTCGAATTTCTGGACGAGAAAGGCGCGGTCGTCCAACGGCTGCCCGCGTCTAGTCCAACTGCTGAAGAAAAGAGAGCAAAACCCTGAGGTCGGCGCGGCGCTCTGTTGAGATTCCGGCACAAGGGGGCCAACTAGCTAGAGGAACCAGTTCGACCGAATACATTTAGAAGGGGAAAAGCCATGAGGATCGCGAAGACCTTCGGCAAGTTAAGCCTGCTCGGTCTGCTTTTGATTCTTCCTGCCCCGATGCTTGCACAGACGGCCAGCACCGGCGCGATGACTGGCACTATTACCGACTCGGCCGGAGCGCTCGTGCCTGAAGTCCAAGTCGCGGTCACCAACGAGTCGACGGGCGAAGCGCGCACGGTGAACGCGCAGGCGAACGGCAGCTACACCGTCGCGCTGCTGCCGCCGGGTTCTTACCGCGTGGAGTTCTCCAAAACCGGCTTCAAGCGGTCGGTCAAATCCGGCCTTCAGGTCAACGTCACGGAGACGGCGCGGCTCGACTTGCAACTCGAGCCGGGCGGCGTGGAAGAGAGCGTGATGATCACAGCCGACGCGGAGGTGCTGCAAACCGAGTCGAGCGCGCTCGGGCGCGTCACGGATCGCACGCTGGTGAGTAACCTGCCGCTCGTGACGCGGAACTACACGCAGATCGTCACGCTCTCGCCAGGGATCGCCGCTGACGTGACCAACGCCTCCGAACTCGGCCGCGGCTCCAGCGGGGAATCCGGGGGAAACTTCCGCGCACACGGCGGGTTCGGGCGCGACAACAACTTTCAGATGAACGGCGTGGAGATCAACGACCTGCAGGCGTCGGGATTCTTCAGCGGCGGCGTGGCCGTGCCGAACCCGGATGCAATTCAGGAGTTCAAGGTGCAGACGGGTCTCTACGACGCCGCCTACGGGCGCAACACCGGGGCCAATGTCAACGTCGTGACCCGGAGCGGCGGCAACGAGTTCCACGGCAGCGTCTTCGAGTTCTTCCGCAACGACGCGCTCAACGCCAACGAGTTCTTCCGCAACCGGGCGGGCCAGAAGAGGGGCGTGTTGAAACAGAATCAGTTTGGCTTCACGCTTGGCGGCCCCGTCAAGAAGGACAAGCTGTTCTTCTTTGGCTCCTACCAGGGGATGCGCCAGCGCAACTGCGTTGGCGGCGGCGGCACGAGCAGCTTCTTCTCCCCGCCCTTCACCAGCGACCGCTCGCGGGCCGCCCTGGGTCGGATGTTCGCGGGCCAGCGCGGCCTGCTTCAAGGCTCGGCGGGGCCGGCGATTGCCGCCGACGGCTCCAACATCAGCCCGCAGGCGCAGGCGCTCTTGAACCTTAAACTGCCGAACGGCGAGTTTGTCATCCCGACGCCGCAACAAATTAATCCCGGCCAACCCTTCGACCTGCAAGGGTTCTCATCCTTCAGCGAGTCCGCCAGATTCGACGAAGACCAGTACCTCATCAACTTCGACTTCCTCCACACCGACAACAGTAAAATTGAGGGACGCTTCTTCTGGGCCGACAGCGACCAGAGCCAGCCATTCCCAGGACCTAACCTGGGCGGGCCGCCCGCGGCCGGCTTCCCATACCTCATCAAGAACGAGATGCGGAACCTCTCGCTCAGTCATAAGTACACTTTCAGCCCGAACCTGATAAACCAAGCCGACTTCGGTTTCCACCGCATCCACGTCCCCTCCATTCAGGTGGAACCCTTCAGGTTCGCGGACATCGGCGTCAGCGCGCCTTCGAACGCCGATCCTTTCCCGCAGATCGCGATTCAAGGATCGCTCACGCTCGGCGGTAACGGTCAGGGACTGGAGGTGGCCCAGAATCACTTCACCTTCCAGGACTCGATGACGTACGTCCACGGGCGGCACACGCTGCGCTTCGGCGGGGGCATCACGCGCACCCGCCTCGACCTGACCAACTTTCATTTCATCGGCGGTCTCATCTTCCTCAGTTGGCCCGACTTTCTCTTGGGACTGCCCGGCGGGCCGGTGAGCGCGGGCGGCAACGGCTCGCCCTTCAGCAACGTCTTCGCCTCGGTTGACATCCCCGGCCTCTTCGACCGCAATTGGCGCATCACGGACGGGAACCTCTACCTCCAGGACGACATCAAGGTGAAGCCTTCGTTCACTCTGAATGTGGGATTGCGTTACGAACGTATGGGCCAGCCCGCCGACAGGTTGGGGCGCAACAGCGGCTTCGACATCTCGCTCGCTAACCCCAACCCCCCGACCGGAGGCACGCTTGAGGGTTTCGTCGTCTCCCAGAATTTTGAAGGGGCTGTGCCGGCGGGCGTGACGCAGTTGGATAACAGCTTCGGTATTCGCGGCAAACATCAGAACACATTCGGCCCGCGCGTCGGTTTCGCTTGGCGCTTGCCCAACACCGCCCTGCCGTTCACCGAGCGGATGGCGCTGCGCGGGGGCTACGGGATTTACTATTCGCGCGGCACCGGGCAGCCGTTCTTCCAACTGGTGGCTGGTCCGCCCTTCGCGGTCGCGCGGCAGTTGATTGGCGTGCCGAACGCGGCGGCAAGTTTCGCCAGCCCATTCCGGCCCGAACAGACGCTTCCTCAGTTCACTCCCTACTCGCCGACCACCCAGCTCACGGTTCCGTTTATCGGTCAGGATTACCGCCCACCGATCACGCACCAGTACAGCCTGAATCTGCAGGCGGACCTGGGGAGCGGCATGCTGCTCGAAGTCGGCTACGTCGGAACGAGAGGCAAGCACCAGATTCTCTCCCGCTCGCTCAATCAGGCGCAGCTGGCGAGTCCTTCCAACCCGATCCGCGGAGTGATCACCAACACCGTGGCGAACATCACGCAGCGCGTCCCCGTCCTCGGGTTCACCACGACCGGAATCATTGCCATTGACTCCGTGGCGGTGCTCCGGTATGACGGGCTGGAGGCCAGCCTCGCCAAGCGCCTGAGCCATGGCTTGCAACTCCTGGCCGCCTACACCTTCTCTCGCGCCTACAGCAACACCCCTAACAACACTGGCGCCGCGGGCGGAAACGTCTTCGGCGATCAGACGAACCTGGACGCCAACTACGGCCGCAGTGGGTTCAACCGCGAGCACCGGCTGGTCGTGAGCTACGTCTACGAACTGCCCGGCCCGCGACGGTCCAATGGCTTCCTCAAGCAACTGCTGAACGGCTGGGCGGTGGCCGGCGTGACGGTGTTCCAATCGGGTTTACCGCTGAGTCTCACCGGGACCAATGCCAACAACGTCTTCGGCATTACCGGCAACCGTGCGCAGCTGGCCGCTGGCTGCACGCACGCCGACTTGACGACCTCCGGTTCGGTGCACAGCAGGCTTAACAACTTTTTCAACCCGGCCTGTATCGCGCGCAATGCTGCCGGGGGTGCCGTCTGGCCGATCATCGGCGATGACAGACGCGCCACCGATTTCGGCAATAGCGGCGTCGGGATAGTCACCGGCCCCGACCAGCGGAACTTTGACATCGCGGTCATCAAACGAACTCAGTTCGGCTGGCTGCGCGAAGGCGCCAACCTCGAGTTCCGCGCGGAATTCTTCAACCCCTTCAACACGACACAATTCGCCAACCCCAGCACCAACGTCGGCGCAGCAGGCTATGGTGTGATTGCCGCGACGGCCGTCAACCCGCGAATCATTCAGTTCGGGCTGAAGCTGAACTTCTAAACCCGAACACACTCGGACGGGGACGTCGAGTCCGCCGCGAAGACGCGGGGGGCAAAAATTATAGCCGCGGCGGCCGGCGTGGCCCGGCGCACTTCGTGTCTGCTTAGCGCACCCGTCGCGCCGTCCCCGCCAGGTGAGTTGAAGGTGAACTTGCGGCGCGCTACCATTGGGGTGAAAAATGACGGGGCCGGGGCACAGGGAGTATCGGCGGCAACCCCCGGTCTGCCGCGAGCGACCGCGCGCCGAGGGCTCTCCGAGCACCACGCCACTGCCGGAAGGCTCATCCGAATTTTCACCCGAAAGGAATGCGCCGTGAAGCCGAAGGTTGTGCCCGTTCTGGGTCTGTTTATTTTCTGTGTCCTTTACCTGGCCCTCATCAAGTTGCTCATCGCGGGGTCATTCGAGCGATTCTGTTACCCCTTCGACGCGCTCCTCTACCTCTTCACCTTCTGCCTGATCTCCATCGCGATTACGAAGCTGATTAAGCGGTGGATCGACCGGCACGCTCCTCAATCCACGGAATTTTCAAATTACGTCGCGCTGTCCGTCGTGAGCACCCTACTCTGCGCGACTCTAGTCACGGCACTCACCCTGGCAATCGAATCTTTTATTTTCGGCAAGCAGCACCAGACTTTTCACTACCTCGTCAACTGGCTGTTCTACTGCTCCGCCCTGATGATGACCATCAACAGCTACATCGCCTACCTCTATCTGTCCGACCTGAGACAGATGCGGGAGAACCTGCTCCTCGCCCAGCGGGCGCAGGTCGAAACTCAACTCAAGCTGTTGCAGCAAAAAGTCGATCCGCACTTTCTCTTCAACAACCTCAACATCCTGTCTTCCCTGATCGAGCGAAACCCGGGGGCCGCCGGCGAGTTCGTGACCCGCTTCACCCGGCTCTATCGCTACATCCTGCAACACTTGGACGCGGAGATCGTGCCGCTCGAAGAAGAACTGGCCTTCGCGCAGGACTACATCTACCTCGTAAGTCAGCGGTTCGGCCAAGCCTACTGCTTCGGGGTATCGCTGAGCGCCGAGCAGGCTGGGGAACACATGATTATTCCGACGGCGCTCCAGGGGCTGATCGAAAACGCGGTCAAGCACAACGAAGGGAGCGCGAGGCTCCCGCTGCCCATCACGATCACCTTGAGCGGAGATTACCTCACCGTCATCAACCAACTCCGCCCCAAGGCGTCCGCGTCCTACTCAGCCGGGACGGGGCTCGCAAACCTGCAGGCGCGGTACCGACTGTTGACCGACAAGCCCGTTGAAATCCGCAACGGCGGGGAGAGCTTTGCGGTCAAAGTCCCGCTGCTGGAAGTGGTCAACGCATGAGAGTGGTTGACATCGAGGACGAGCCGCTGGCCGCCGAGCAACTGTGCGACTTCGTTCGCCGGTATGACCCGGAGGTGGCCATGCTGGGTGTCCTGACCGGCGTTAAAGAAGCCGTGCGCTGGTTTGGCGAACACCCGACTCCTGACCTGATTCTCTCCGACATCGAGCTACTGGACGGCAACGCATTCCACATCTTCGAGCAGGTGCGCGTCACTTCTCCGATTATTTTCACGACAGCTTACGATCATTTCCTGCTGCAAGCCTTCGACCAGAACGGCATCGGGTATCTGCTGAAGCCCCTGGAGTATGAAAAATTCGTTTCAGCGATGAAGAAGTTCGAGCGGCTCCGGCGCAGCGTCACGATGTTGAGCGGCGAACTGCTCCGCGAGATGAAAACCACACTGGCCCAGCCCAGATACAAAGAACGGTTTGTCATCAAAGCCAGAGGCGGAATCTATCTGTTGGAGACTCGCCGCGTGGCTTACATCCAGATCAGGGATGAGCTCACGTTTGCTTACGACGAAAAGCACAACAGGTATTCGCTCAATGAAACCCTGAATCACTTGGAGGAGACATTGGACCCGCTGACCTTCTTCCGCATCAACCGCAGCGAAATCGTCAGCATTCGCTTCATCGAAAAACTGGAACCTTGCTTCAACGACCGGCTGGCGATCAAGCTCAAGCACTTGGAGGTGACGCTGATATCGAGTATTAGCCGAACGCCGGAATTGAAAAGGTGGCTCGAAGGAAGATTGACGCCTGATCGGGCAGTGTCGCAGCAATCGCTTCTTGAGTAACTTGCCATCGGCGTTCAAGACAGCAATGCAGAATGCCGATATACATGCGGGTTGGGCAGACGGACGACGACCACGCGAACGAAGCGAAGACACTGGAGAGACGGATGCCTGCAAATGGGTACGTCCGGTTCGGCGGGGCTGGGGGAAAAGGGCCGCACTAATGCAGCACCTCGCCTGCGGACCACACAACTATCTACTCTCGTATCGAGAGCAACCCTTCTTGTCCTTCCATCGTACAGGAACCAATTAAAACTGTAGCTTCAACGCGAATTGAATCACGCGGGCCGACTCGCCAGTCTGGATAATCGT
>JACDEG010000566.1 GCA_013816505.1 Pyrinomonadaceae bacterium
AGCGACGGGCGATTGATCATCGCGCTCGGCGACGTGTCGGGCAAGGGGACGGCCGCGGCGCTATTGATGTCCAGCTTGCACGCGGCCGTGCATGCACAGGTCGCGTCATGCCAGCTTCTGACGACGGCGATCACCGCCGTCAATCGCTACCTCGCGGAGAACACCCCGGCGAACCGCTTCGTGACGCTTTTTTACGCCGAGTTGGACCCGCCGGCGGGCACGCTCTCGTTCGTCAACGCCGGTCACAACCCGCCGCTGATCGTGCATTCCGCCGGAACCGTCGAGACGCTCGCGCCCGGCGGAATACCGCTCGGCATTCTGTCCGAAACCGAGTTCCGCGAGGGCCGCGCGCGGCTCGAACCCGGCGACGCGCTGGTGATCTACTCTGACGGCGTGACCGAAACACAGAATCCGCAGGGCGTCGAGTTCGGCGAGACGCGATTGAAGGAGGTCGCGGTGCGCAATCTCGACGCCTCCGCCGCCGGCATCCGCGACCGCATCGAAGCCGCACTCACGAATTTCGCACAAGGCACGCCACCCGTTGACGACATCACGATGGTGATTGTCAAAAGGCTGAAGGAGTAAAGAAGTTGGAGAGGCGACGAAGCGTGGCATGACTCCAAGCGAACGAGCCGCGCCTTCATCATTTGTTCAATCGGTCAGTTGGTTGATTCAACCGCCGAGCCAATCGGCGACGGGAGCAGGGAGAGGAAATGCAAAATCACACAAAGATTGTGGGTGTGCTGCACGCCGTGTTCGGGGCTTTCGGGCTTCTCGTCGCCGTCGTCGTCTTCCTCGCGATAGCCGGAGGCGGCCTTTTATCGGGGGACGCCGAAGCGATGGCAATCACCGCGCTGGTGGGCACGGTCATCGCTGTCTTCCTGGCGGTCCTTTCGTTGCCGGGCATCATCGGAGGATTGGGATTGATTAATGGAAAGTCGTGGGCGAAAGTCCTGGTGCTGGTTCTCGGCTTCATCAACCTGCTGAACTTTCCCATCGGGACGGCGCTCGGCGTCTACACGATCTGGGCCTTGATGAAGACCGACGCGCCCGCGCGCGAGCCGTGGGGGTAAAGCTTCTGAAGGGCCGTTTCGGCGAACCCGCCTCGGCAGTTCACGAAAGAACGTCGCTCGGGACTTGTTCACGCGGACTTGCTCACGTGGTTCTATTCACGTCGTCAGACTCCTGACGCTCGACTCGATCTTGGCGGCGGTCTTCTCGCCGATTCCGTCAATCATTTCAAGGCCGCCGCCTTCCACAAACTTTCGCAGGTCATCGAGTGATGCGATTTTGAATTGCTGGTGCAGAGTCGTGGCGGTCTTGATGCCGACGCCTTCGACCCGCAGCAGATCGAGAGTGGTCAGAGGTGTTTCCGCGACGAGCTTTTCCCAGGCAGCGAACGTGCCGCGCTCGATCAACTCGATGATCTTACCGCTGATCGCACGACCGACGCCGGGGATGGCCTGCAAAGCGCGCGCGCCTTCCTCCGCCGCGATTACCGTGAGCGGCGTCGGCCATGTCGCAATTGTCTCGGCGGCGTTACGGTACGAGCGGATGCGGTAGCGGTCGTCACCGCGAATCTCCATCAGCGTCGCCAACCGCGCGAAGCGCCGCGCTATCTCTTCGTTATCCATAAATAAAGTCTGGAGTCTGAAGTCGGGAGTCAAAGAAATCGAACTCATGGATGTTCCTGTCCTAAGACTTAAAGACTCCAGACTCGCTTCCGGGGCATCCCGTCGGGCGTTCATGATACTCTAAATTGTCTCCCGTAAAGTCCAATCTATAAGAGTGAAGAGGTGTAATGAACATTAGAAAACAGTTGCGCGCGGGTCTCGCCGCGCTTCTCACTGTCTCGACCCTAAGCATCGGACCGGGCGTCCGTGCCGACGAGGGCATGTGGCCTTTTAACAACGTGCCGAAGGCCGAGATCAAACGGCGTTACGGCTTTGACGTGACCGACGCCTGGTTGAAGAAAGTGCAGATGGCATCGGTGCGTTTCAACAGCGGCGGTTCCGGCTCATTCGTGTCGCCCGACGGCTTGGTGATGACCAATCACCACATCGCGTCGGACACGCTCGCGAAGCTGAGCACGCCGCAGAAAGACCTCGTCAAAGAAGGCTTCTACGCGCACACCCGCGCCGAAGAAGCAAAAGCCCCGGACCTTGAGTTGAACGTGCTCGTCGATTTCGAGGACGTGACGGCGCGCGTCAACGCCGCCGTCAAAGAGGACATGTCTGCAGCGGACGCGAACGCCGCGCGTCGTGGCGTCATCAGCACCATCTCTGAGGAATCGACGAAGGCGACCGGGCTGCGCAGCGATGTGGTGACGCTCTACCAGGGCGGCCAGTACAATCTCTATCGCTACAAAAAGTACACTGACGTACGGCTCGTCTTTGCGCCGGAGTTTCAGATCGCATTCTTCGGCGGCGACCCCGACAACTTCACCTTCCCGCGCTACTGCCTCGACCTCGCACTATTTCGCGTCTACGAAAACGACCAGCCGGTGAAAATCGAAAACTATTTCAAATGGTCGAGCGCCGGCTCAAAGGACGGCGACCTCGTGTTCGTCTCCGGTCACCCTGGTTCGACGCAGCGCCTGAACACGGTCACGCACCTTGAATATTTGCGCGACAACGGTCAGCCGATGCTGCTCAATTATCTGAAGCGCCAGCGGACGATGCTGAACAAATACGGCGCGCAAAGCGAGGAGAAGGCGCGCAACGCGCAGGAAGATTTGCTCGGCGTCGAGAACGCGCTCAAAGCTTACACCGGACAGCAGGAAGGGTTGCAGGACAAGGCGCTGATGGCAAAGAAGCGAGCGGCGGAAGAGAGCTTGCGCGCCGTCGTCACACGCGACGCGAAGAAGCAGAAAGAGTACGGCGACGCCTGGGACGCGGTTGCCAAGTCGCGCCGCGCGCTGCCTGCGTACGAGAACGAGCGCCGGTTCCTCGAAAGCGGCTGGGGCTTCAATTCGAAACTGTTCGACATCGCCCGCACGCTGGTGCGCCTGGTCGAAGAAGACCAAAAGCCGAACGGCGAGCGCCTGCCGGAGTACAACTCGTCGGCGCGCGAGTCGCTGGAGTTGGACCTCTACTCGCCCGCGCCGATTTACGAGGACTTCGAAACGTTCAAACTCGCCGACTCGCTCGCCTTCATGCGCGACGAACTTGGCGCGAATAATCCGACGGTGCAGAAGGTGCTCGCCGGCAAGACGCCGGAGGCGCGTGCCGCCAAACTTGTTCAGGGGACAAAGCTGAAGGACATTAACTACCGCAAGCAACTCGTGGCGGGCGGTGCGAAAGCGGTCAGCGAATCGACTGACCCGATGATCGTGCTCGCGCGCGCTATCGACAAGGAAGCACGCGCCGTGCGGAAGCGCTTCGAGGACGAAGTGGCCGGCGTCGAACGCGACGCTTACTCGAAGATCGCGCGCGCGCTGTTCGACACGGAAGGCACGAAGCTCTACCCGGACGCGACCTTCACGCTGCGCCTCTCCTACGGCGCGGTCAAGGGTTACAAAGAAGATAGCAAGCAGGTCGCGCCGTACACCGACTATGCGGGCCTCTACCGGCACGCGGCGGAGCACGGCAACAAATTCCCGTACCAGTTGCCGCAACGCTGGACGGACGCCAAATCAACGCTGGACTTGCGGACACCGTTCAACTTCGTGACGACCAACGACATTATCGGCGGCAACTCCGGCTCGCCGATCATTAACCGCAACGCCGAGATCGTCGGTCTCGTCTTCGACGGCAACATCCAGTCTCTCGTCGGTAACTTCATCTACGACGAGACGCAGAACCGCACCGTCGCTGTCGATTCGCGCGGCATGGTCGAAGCATTGCGCAAGGTTTACAAGGCGAATGAAATCGCCGATGAGTTAACGAAGTAACGTGGGCCGTTGTGGCGAGTCCCGTTTCGCTCGGACTGCTACGGAGCGT
>JACDEG010000123.1 GCA_013816505.1 Pyrinomonadaceae bacterium
GTCCAGGCGTGTCGAGAAAGACCACGCGGCGCTTCTCTGCGGGAATATCAGGGTTGGGAACATAGACGCTGTAGGCGCCGATGTGCTGCGTGATACCGCCCGCCTCGCCGGCCGCGACATCGGTCGTGCGGATTGCATCCAGCAGAGAGGTCTTGCCGTGGTCGACGTGACCCATCACCGTGACGACGGGGGCGCGTGGCACCTCGACATCGTCTGCGTCGGCTGCGACCAACTCCTCGAACTCTTCCTCGGCAACCATCTCCTCAAAGCCGACGAAGATCACCTCGTAACCGAAGCGCCGGCCGAGGTCGACGGCTACCTCGTCGTTAAGCGATTGATTGATGGTCGCAAAGACCCCGCGCTGCAGCAGCAACGCGACCACGTCCTTTGGCTTGATACCGAGTTTTTCCGCGAACTCTTTAACGGTCGAGCCTTCGACGAGGCGGACCGGCTTCAGCCCAACCGCGCTGCCGGGGACGCTTGTTTGCAGCGTCCCGGCGATGCGATCTTCGAGCGACAAGGCCCTTGCCGGGGCGATGAAGTCGCGCTCGAAGCGACCGCCCTTACCCTCTGGACCGCGCCGGAAGTTACCGGCGGGGGCGTTGCCGCCGCGCCGCGTACTGCGTCCTCCGCGCGGGCGGCGCGCGTCAGCCGGTGGGATATAAGTTGTCTGCGGCGTCGCCGTCTCGCCGGGGGTGCCTCGCGGCGCGGCGCCGGCCCGCTGTTGCTGCTGCTCGCGTCCGCCACGCTCATCACGCTCGCGGCCGCTGCTACCGCTACGGCGATCACGCTCGCGCGGCGTCGGCGTCGGCGGGGGCGAGGGTGCTGGCGCCTGCACGCGCTCACCCTGACGAACGCCCGCGTTAAGCGCCTCCGGCGTCAAGCGTAGAACACGCACCTGCCGCGCCGCCGCCGCCGCAGGCGCGGCAGTCACTGCCGGGCGCGGCGCTTCCGATGGAGGCAGCGGCGTCGTGACTCCGTCGGTGGACGGTGCCGGCTCGAATTGTGCAGGGGGTGATTCAACTGATACGTCTGGCGGCGCGATGTGCTCGCCGACTGCCTCTTGGAAAGAGGCTGGGGCCGGCGCGGTTAGTGCGGCAGGAGGCGGCGCGGCGGCGGCGACATCGGGTGGAGTTTGCGGTGATTGCTCAGCGCGAGCCGCTGGCGCCAATTTCTTCACCAGGCGGGCGGCGAACGGCTTGGCCGCCGCGTCCTGCGACCCCTGTGGTGCGGAGGCGGTGTCGAATTCGCTAGCGGTCTCGCCCTGCTCATAGTGAGCCGGGCTATGGTCCTCGACAGCCGAGTCCGTCCCCGGGGATTGCTCGTCGTCAAAGTGACGCGCCGCCTTTTTCACAACACGCACCGCGCGTTGCACGGACACTTCTTTCTTCGGAAAGTACCGGCTGCGAATCTTCTCGGCTAACTCTTTGGAGATCGTGTTTGAGGGCACACTGACATCCACGCCCTCGCGGCGCACCTCTTCCATGATGCGCTTAGATTCCTGCTTCAACTCTTTAGCTAGATCGTAAATACGTACCTTGGACAAGGACGGCATGCACTCCTTCTTCGACGCTTTCAATGAAACGGCGTCGCGCGCTTCAAAAGGTTAAGGGAACTAACCGCCCCCGTGGCCTCTCTCTGCTGATGCGACGCCCGCTCATAAACAACGAGCAGACGAAGCCGAAGAGGCTTCTTTAAGGCGGGCAGCAGTCGCGCGCGTCCGTGACGATGACAGCCCACAGAGCCGTCACCGCGACAACGCGCGCGCCGCGGTTATTCTGCGCTGCCGGAAGCATCGGTCGGCTTCTCTCTGTCAACAGCGCTGGTGCCGGTGGCCGATTCCTCCGCGTTCTCGGAGACGTCGGAAGAGGCCGCCGGCGCTTCCGGCGCGGAGGCTTCGCCCCCCAGATCGGCGACCGGCGAGAATGTCGACTCTTCCTCTACTTCGGGCCGTGCATCATCGACCGCCGCGCCGCTTATCTCAACCGCCGCCGCTTGCGACGACGTTATGTCAGGCGCGGGCGTGATGGTATCGGGGCGAAGGTCGCGCCTGGCCCCTTGCAGCAATAGCTCGTCGGCGGTCATCGGTTCGACTTCCGTGAGCGCGACCGGGTCCGCCGAATCTTTGGCGAGGATATCGGCCTCCGCGCGAAGCGGCGTGCCTCCCCTGACGGCCTCGTCATAGCCCTCGTTGGTCATCTCGTTGGAAGGCTCGACTTCGCCGGGATCGATTGTCGGATCAAGCTCTTCAGAGGCGGCATGTTGTTCGACCTGCGCCGGCTCACCGAGGTCGGCGGCTTCCTCGACGAAGGTCGTCGCGGCGCCGGCAGCGTCCGCCTGGTTCCCCTGCTTGCTCGCGTCGCGGGCGGCGATGACGGCCAGCGCGGCAAAGAGAATCGACTGCGCTTCATCAAGACTGGTGTCGAGAATCTCAGTCAAGTCATCGACGGAGGTCGCCGCCAGCGTGTCGATGTCGTTGATGTTGTGCTCGGCGAGCGTCGCCGTCACGGAGGCGGTGACGCCTTCGAGTGCGTCAAGCGGCACGGCCCCGCCGGAAGCGATTAGCGCGCCCATCTGCTCGGCGACTTCGCGCTTGATCTCGTCCTCGCTGCGGATGTCGATGTTCCACCCGACCAGTTTGGTCGCCAGCCGCACGTTCTGGCCGCGCTTGCCAATGGCAAGCGAAAGTTGGTCCTCGTTGACGATTACTTCCATCTGGCGGCGCTCGATGTCGGTAATACGGACCTGATTAACCTTCGCCGGCGAAAGGGCGTTGGCGGCGAACACTGACGGCTCGTCAGACCACTCGATGATGTCGATTTTTTCACCGCGCAACTCGCGAATAATCGCCTGCACGCGCGATCCCTTCATGCCGACGCACGCGCCGACCGGATCGACATCGCGCTCGTTTGAAGAGACGGCAATCTTGGCACGCTCGCCCGGCTCCCTGACCGCCGACTTAATGACCACTGTCTCGTCGTAAATCTCCGGCACTTCCATCTCGAACAAGCGGCGCAGCAGTTCCGGCGAGGTGCGCGAGACTTCGACCTGCGGCCCCTTCGCGTCCTTTGAGACGTCGTTGATGACGACGCGGATGCGCTCGCCCTGACCCCACTGCTCACCGCGCGACTGCTGAGAACGGGACAGCACCGCCTCGACGTTACCGATGTCAACCACGATGTCGCCGCGCTCGAAACGTTTGACGTAGCCATTGACCAGATCGCCGACCTTGTCGATGTACTGCTCGTAGACGTTGGCGCGCACGGCGTCGCGCACTTTCTGAAAAAGAATTTGTTTCGCGGTCTGCGCGGCGATGCGCCCCATCTCTTCCATCGGCATCGGCAACTGCAATTCGTCGCCGATCTCCACCTCATCGCCCGCCAGTTCGCGCGCCTCGTCCACGGCCAATTCTTTGCCGGGGTTGGTCACCTCTTCGACAACCACCTTCGACGCGAACAGTTCGAGGCCGCTTTCCTGGCTCCACTCGACCTGTATCTCCTCGCCGGATTTGAATTGCTTGCGGGCCGCCGCGCGGACAGCTTCTTTCATTGCTTCAATCACCAGTTCGCGGTCGATGCCGTGCTCTTTACACAGAGCGTCAATACTTTGCGGGATGGATGCACTCATAAAAGTTCAAGATGTCAGACTGTTAGATGCCAGATGTTAGCTAGAAGTTCAGATCACTGACATCTAACATCAAGCATCTGACATCCGCTTTTTTTGTCTCTCGCGCTCCTCCGCGAGGCGGAACTCCTGTTCAATATCGATCTCTAAATTTGCCTTGACGATAGTCCCGAACGGTACGCGGACGCGCCCGTTGGTATTGTCGTCGAAGATGACGACGTTGTCTTCGACTTCGGCGATGCGGCCACGGAAGTTGCGCTGACCGTTGATTGCTTCGCGGGACTTAAGTTTCGCCAGCTGCCCGGTGTAGCGCCGAAAATCTTCGAGCGTGTAGAGACCCCTTTCGAGGCCGGGCGAGGATACTTCCAACGTATAAGCCGAATGAATGAAGTCCTCCACGTCGAGGATCGTACCGAGGTCGAGACTGACCGCGGAACAGTCTTCGTGGGTCACTCCCTCCGGCGGCTTATCGATAAAGATGCGAATGACCATTGTCCGCCCGCTTGCGGCGAACTCAACATGCACCAGTTCAAGACCGCGCTCGGCGGCGACACGCGCCGCAATTGCTCGCACCCGATCTTCGACGGAAGTCGCACCCACGTCACCCGATCCCCCCTCAAAACCGTTCTCATACGCAAAAGAAAAAGTGGGCGCGAACCCACTGGATGAGGCCGTCGCGCTATCAGAGCAAGCCGGGAATTATACGGAAACGTGTAACGGTAAGCAAGCGAGCGAATGGAATTTGGTGCAGGGATAGGAGGTTAACGCTCCCGGCGACTGATTGACGTGCAGCCCATCGCCACTCATAACTGTTGGCCGTCGTGAGATTCAGACGTAGATTTCGAGCCCCTCTCCGTCGAATTCCGTGAGCGGTTATGACGCGCCGCCCGCCCACATCCCGACGCCGGCACGGCGGATTACCTGAAGTTGTTGAGTAGCACCACGTCGCGGATTTCCATGCCGCGCACGAAGGCGAAGCGCTCGCCGTCGGGCGACAATGTGAAATCTTCTAACAGATGTGATTTGAAATTCGTCAACGGCTGCGGCGACGCGCCGTCGAGCGGTAACGACCAGATGTTGCCCACATCGCCGACTGTGCTGACGTAATACAAGGCTTCACCATCCGGCGACCAACGCATCACGCGCTCTGCCACAGAGGCGGGAAGATCGAGGCTTTGGAGTATCTTTCCGCCGTCCGCCGGGATGATACGGATGCGCCATCTGTCGTCGTCCATGTAGAAGTAGGCGATGCGTTCCCCGTCATGTGACATCACGGGTTTGGCGGAAAACGTTTCGACCAACTCCTCCGGCACGCCGCCGCTCAAAGATGCCCTCCACAATGTTGGTTTACCTATTCCCAAGCCATTTTGATAGACCACCCAACGACCATCGGGTGAGCAACTCGGATACGCTTCGCCACCGCCGTTCGTGAGTCGCGCGAGGCTGCCATCGTCAACGTCCACACGCCAGAGGTTTTGTTTTCCCCCACGCCACGAGACAAAGACGACGTGCTTCCCGTCCAGTGAAGCACACAAGCCTCTGTGACTGACCTGCGCGTCGGCAGTCAGTTGCCTGCGCCCGCTCCCGTCCGCCTCCATGAGCCAGAGATTGGAGCTACCGTCCGCGTGCGAGCGAAAAACAATTTTGCCGTCCGGCAGCCAGTCAAACGGACTCAACGGGCCAATCTCCGAGACGATCTCCCGGAAATCGTTAACGCCCTGGTCTCTCTTGCCGAGCCAAAAGCCGTTGACCGAGTTGGTTTGCACCGTCACCAGCGTTTGACCGTCCGATGCGACACCTAACCAGCCGTACTGGCTCAAGTCATTTGTTATTCTCCGCGCTCCGCCTGACGGGTAAGAGAGAAACCAAATTTGACTGGGAAGCGAAGGTTTATCGCTTGCCACGATGAACAAACCGCTGCCGTCTTTCAGCCATTGCAGGCTGGAGACGTTGTACCAACGCGCGATGGATAAAGATCGCTCCGCGCCGTCGTTAACGCCGACGCCGACGATGGACGAGTAGTGTGCGTCGGGCGTGTAATGATTAACCACACAGGCGAGGATGTCGCCGCCCGGCGACCACGAAATCACTTGCCCTTGAATCTCGAAATTGGACGGTTGTTGGCGCTTTGCCACCTTGCGTTCGTTGCTGCCGTCGACGTCGGCGACTTGCAGATAAGTCTTGCCCCCGGCTGAATAAGAGTTGGTGTGCGCGATCCGCTTGCCGTCGGGCGATAAGGTGAACGCGGGGGCGCTGATGATTGGAATCTTCTGCGCCATCCCGCCCAACGACGGCACGCGAAAGAGATCAACGTCCGCTTTATCGCCCGCGAAAAGGTTGTAATAGAGATACGCGCCATCAGGCGAAAACGTCACTCCCCAGAACTCGCTTTTAATAGGCGGCAGGACGCGGATGTTACTCGCCGTCCCGACTTGCTGCACCCACAGGCTATTGCCTTCGTTCTCAGCCAAAACGTAAGCAACGTATTTGCCGTCCGGCGCGATGGCCGCCCCAAATACTTTGCCGTTATTCGTCAGGCGACTGAGCTTGAATTGCTGAAAAGGCGGGTCAGACTTTTCCCCGTTCAGGAATCTGTACAGACCGAAAGCCAGAGTGAGCGAAGCCAGAGCAACAAACGCGCTCACGGCAACGACCGTCGCGCGGCGTGATTCTGTTGCGCCGCGCGTCTGCCCGGCGGCTGCTGCGTGCTCGCTCAAAGCCATCCTTGCGGCTTCACGGCTCACCTCTATGGCCGGTAATGAAAGTGTTTTCGTCTCCGCGGCAGGCGCACCCGCTGACTCGTCGCCAGTTTCAGTCTCTCGTTCGATAACGATGCGCGAGAGTGTGTGGCTCTCGATGGAGAATTCCTCGTCGCACACCCCCGCCCCCACCTCTGCCACGTCCGCGACGAAGCGGTAGCCGCGCCCCGGCATCGTCACGATGTAATGATGCTCGCCCTTGCGCTCGCCCAACGCCTTCCGTAGCGCCGACATATGAACCGTCAGGTTCGATTCTTCGACGATCTGGGCGGGCCACACCAGATTGAAGAGATCATCTTTCGTCAACAGCCGCCCGCCGTGCTCGACGAGCGCGAGGAGCAGGTCGAAAGCCTTCGGCTGGAGCGTGACGGTCTGCCCCCGGCGGAGCAACTGTCGCTTGAGCACGTCAAGCTCGAAATCGTCGAAACGGTAAATCCTGTGCGAAAGGGCTTGCATCGCGGGTCTTCGGAATTATTCGGAAATACTCCCCACCAAATTAAAGATTTTCGGGACGCCTCACGCGAATAATGCGCGGCAGATTCGGCAGTGTCTGGCGAGAGTATTTGAGGCTTCCGCTTGCGAGGGCAGGCAGATAGTAGCACAGAGGGCATGGACGAAAGCTAGATATCTGCAACAGCAACTCAAATCGAAAGGAAAGTAAAAACCATGGCAACTCCAGTCAAAATCGCTGTTACGCATATCACATGCGAAATCGAAACCGATGAAGTCGGAGCCGACGAGCCTTACGTTCTCGTCACCGGCATCAACCTCAAGACACCGATCCCGAATGTCGAAGTCACGCGCTACGGCCCGTGGAAAGATGTGGACAAAGGCGAAACGCATAAGACCGTGCCGCTGCAGAATCTGCCACCGGGAGTTAATCCCGATCAGTTGCCCATTTTCGTCTGGCGAAAGCTGTGTTGGGGACTGAACGGAAAGGCCGCCGCGATCAACAGCCCCGACGACGTGATCCTGCTCGTCTCGCTCATGGAGCATGACGACGGCAGCCCCGGAGCGGCGCGAGAGTTGGTCAAAGCCGCAGTCGTCGCAGGCTTGGCGGCATCCATCGGAACGAGCCGCGCGGAGCGTGTGCCGAAATTGATTAGAGACACCAACGACGCGCTCAAGCTTCCGACCGGCGCACCCAGCTTCGATGAGCGCGTCGGTTCGACGCAGGAACTGAGCTTGAGCCAGAAGCTTTTGGATGTCAACGGCTGTAACAAGTCGAAGTGCCTGACCTTTAACGGCGACGGTGGCAGATACAAAGTCTGCTTCGAGGTCAGCAAAGGATAGCGCCTCGAAGCGAAGCTACTTCCAGGAGCGCGGGGCATCCTACAGCCCGCCATGAGCGCGTCAGCGCGAAAACGAAGACACGCTAAGCTCAAGGTAGAGTGAAAGCAACACCTTTGAGCGTGCTGGCGCACGCTTGGCGGGCAGGATGCCCGCGCTCCCGGCATGCAGGAGAGTTATATGGGCGGCAAACGCAGAATCGTCATCACGATTGAGGCGCACCGATTGACCATCGTCCGCGCGCGCCGCCCCGTCGAGATGTGGTGCGAACGGTGCGGCAAAGACGTCCCGATACTCACGCCTGAGGCGGCGGCGGCGCTCGCAGGCGTCAGTCCGCGCGCGATCTACCGCCGCGTCGAGAGCGGCGAGCTGCACATCATCGAAACCGGTACGAAGGCGCTGCTCATCTGCTCCGGCTCGTTCTGAAGATAGTCCGAAGTCCGAACCGCGCCAGCCGCCGCCAGGTGGGAAGCACGGAGAGTGAGAAAGTTTCGACAGGATTACTTTCCGCAGGAGATTTTCCGTAAGTATAAAGATAGAAGCATAACAATCCGTTTTAGAGCGGCGGAGCAGAGGTTTTGTGCGGCCTCGTGAGGTCCATAGTCGGGCGAAGCAAGCCGTGGCGACGTTTTGCACCCGGAGGTTGAACCTTCAGGACTGCAAACAGAATACGATCACCGCCGCGAACGCCGAGGACGCAGAGCATACACAGTGCTGTTTACCTGAATTGATGGAGCTTTGCTTTCACATCTTCCGCGCCCTCCAAGCGTCAGCGGGCGGTTAAATCCGGGTGAAGCTGTTTTGGTTTCAATCCTTAGCTGCAGCGAAAAAGTTTTCAGCCGACGCTGGCTTTGACGCGCGCTTGTGCCGGGATGTGGGACTCTGCCGCAACCCGCGCGCCTGTTCCGACCAGTGCAATCTCTTCGCTTGATGGCGAGCGCGCTTCGCCTCCGCCCTGCGGCTCCCATCGGCGTCCGATAACTGCCCCCTCGCCGACCCGGACGTTCGTATCCAGCACGGCGCAGTCAACTGTGGCGCGCGCGCCGATTACGCTCTCTTGCATTACTACCGAGTCGCGAATCACTGCGTCCTGTTCGACAACGACGCCGGGGCCGAGCACCGAGCGGACGACTTGGCCGCGGATCGTGCAGCCCGGCGAGATCAGGCTGTTCTCGATGCGCGCGGTCGCGTGAATCCGCGCCGGGGTTCGCTGCACCCCGTAGGTGAGAATCGGCCACTGCGGGTCATCGAGCGCGAGAGTCGATTCGGGCGCCAGCAAATCCGCGTGGGCCTGCCAATAGCTTTCGACCGTGCCGACATCTCGCCAGTACCCGTCGTGGCGGAACTCGTAGGCGTTACCTTCGCCGACCATGCGCGGCAGCAATGCGTGCCCGAAGTCCTTCAGCGCCGCCCCGCGCCCGTCGCCTTTGTCGTCGGACTGCTCGCCGATTTCGGCGGCCAGTTGATTGAGCGTGTCGAGCAGTTTGTGCGCGTCGTAGATGAAAACCTCAGTCGTGACGATGTCGCTCTCCGGCTGCTCCGGCTTGTAGGTGAAGTCCGTGATCCGCCCGCCGTCGCCGACCTTAACCGTTCCGAAGCGGCCCGCCTCCTCAGGTCGAACCTGCGTGGTCACCATCGTCACGTCGGCTTCGAGTTCGCGGTGACGGTCGATCACTTTGCCGTAGTTGAGCTTGTAGACATGATCGGCGCTGAGCACCAGTAGAATGTCCGGGTTGAATTCGCGCAGAAACTCGCAGTGGCGATAGATCGCGTCGGCGTTCCCTTCGGCGAAGCCGCCTTCGTTTTCGCCGTCGCGGCCCGTGTACGGCGGAAGCACTTGCAGCCCGCCATAGGTGCGGTCGAGGTCCCACGGCCTGCCGTTCGCCAAGTGCTCGTTCAGAGAGTGGGGTTGGTACTGCTCAATCACCCAGACGTCGGAAATCCCGCTGTGCATGCAGTTGCTAAGGGAGAAATCAATCAGCCGGTAGGTGCCCGCGAAGGGCATCACCGGTTTCGCCCGCTTCTCGGTCAGCACTTCGAGCCTACTGCCCTGGCCCCCGGCCAGGACGAGCGCCAAAACTTTTTGTCGTGACAGCTTCATTTTCCAGCCCCCTGGTTGAACTCAACATGGAACTCTCGACGGTCACATTAAACTGTCGTCGTTACGGGAACGTTAACGAACGCTTTAAGCGAGCTTTGCTTTGACGATCTCACTGACCGTGCGCCCGTCGGCGTTGCGCCCGGCGAGCCGTGCCTGCGCCGCCTTCATCACCGCGCCCATCTCGCGCGCCGAGGTCGCACCGGTCTCGGCGACGGCCTCTGCGACGGCTTGCTCGATCTCTTCGCGCGACGCGGCACGCGGCAAATAACTTTCGATCACCTCGATCTCGGCGCGCTCTTTGACGGCCAACTCTTCGCGCCCGGCCTTCTCATACTGCTCGACCGAATCGCGCCGCTGTTTGACGAGCGACTGCATCGTCTTCGCCATCTCGGCATCCGTCAGTTCGCCGCCCTTTTCAATCTCGCGATTCATCACCGCGGCCTTGACCATTCGTAGCGTCGAGGTGCGCTCCGCGTCCTTCGCCTTCATCGCGGCGGTGAGGTCAGTTATGACCTGCTGTCTCAAACTCATGACTCGCTTCCTTTCTTTCGGCGTGATGGCCGTTCGAGCGCGCGAGGTGTGCACAGAGAAAATGGCCGGTGTGCGACGCGGGCGATTGCATAATCACTTCGGGCGTGCCGGTCGCGACGACGTGCCCGCCCGCTTCGCCGCCTTCGGGGCCGAGGTCGATGATGTAGTCCGCCGTTTTGATGACATCCAAATTGTGCTCGATCACGAGCAACGAACCGCCCGCCTCGACCAGCGTGCGGAACGCGGCGAGCAGCTTATTGATGTCGTCGAAATGGAGGCCGGTCGTCGGCTCGTCGAAGATGTAGAGCGTCTTCGCGCCGGTCCGCTTCGAGAGGTGCGCGGCCAGCTTGACGCGCTGCGCCTCGCCGCCCGAAAGCGTCGTCGCCGACTGCCCCAGGCGCAGATAGCCAAGGCCGACCTCATCGAGCACGCGCAGGCGGTTTGCGATTTTCGCCACGTCGCGGAAAAACGTCATCGCCTCGCGCACCGTCATGTTGAGTACGTCGTGAATGTTCTTGGTGCGATAGCGCACATCGAGAATCTGTGACTTGAAGCGCGTCCCCTTGCACTCTTCGCAGACCAGTTCAACGTCGGCCAGGAACTGCATCTCGACCGTCACCGTGCCGTCGCCTTCGCACACGTCGCAGCGCCCGCCAGGAACGTTGAAGGAAAAGTGCGACGGGTCGAAGCCTTTCGCTTGCGCGTCGCGGGTCGCGGCGAAAGTTTCGCGGATCGCGTCATAGACTTTGATATACGTTACCGGGTTCGAGCGCGGCGTGCGTCCAATCGGCGACTGGTCGACGAGGATCACGTCGTCTAAATGCTGCCCGCCGTCAAGCTTCTGGAACGCCCCGACCTGACCCTGCCAATCGCCCCGCTGCTTCTTCAAACCGGCGTAGATGACGTCGTGAACCAGAGTCGATTTGCCAGAGCCGCTGACGCCGGTGACGCACACAAACATCTCCAGCGGGACATCAACGTCGACGTTCTTCAGATTATGCTCGCTCGCGCCGCGAATCGTCAGGCGTTTCTTCTGCGGCGCGCGCCGCTGTTTTGGTTCTCTGATCTCAACCTCGCCGCGCAGGTACTTACCGGTCAGCGTCGCCGGGTCGCTCATCAGCCCGGCGAAGTCACCTTCATACATCACGCGCCCGCCGAGTTCGCCCGCCGCCGGGCCGATGTCCAGGATGTGATCGGCGGCGCGCATCATCTCGATGTCGTGCTCGACGACGAGCACCGTGTTGCCGATGTCGCGTAGATTGTGGAGCAGCTTGATGAGTCGCTCGCTGTCGCGCGGGTGGAGTCCGATGGACGGCTCGTCCAACACGTAGAGCGCGCCGACGAGCGCCGAGCCGAGGTTGGTCGCGAGTTGGATACGCTGCGATTCGCCGCCGGAAAGCGTCGACGCGAGACGGTCAAGGGTCAAGTAATCGAGGCCGACATCGACCAGAAAGCGAAGCCGCCGGCGGACTTCAAACAGCACCTTGTCGGCAATCGCTGTCTGCTCCGACGTCAGCTCAAGCCGCTCGAAAAACGTTGCCGCGTCCTTAATCGATAGCGCGGAAACTTCAGGGAGCGTGCGTGCGCCGACGAACACATCGCGCGCCTCTTGCCGCAGGCGACCGCCGTGGCATTCGGGACACAGCGTGTAGCCGCGATACTTCGAGAGGAAGACGCGCACGTGCAGCTTGTATTTCTTCGTCTCCAGCCACTCAAAGAAACCGCGCACGCCACCCCACGTGCCCTTGCCTTCGGTGATCGCGCGCTGTTGCGGGCGCGGCAGTTGATTGAAGGGGACGTTCGTCGGGATGTCTTCCTGTTTGCAGAAGCGGCGCATCTCGGTACGCGCCCACTCGTGCTGCGGCTTCGTCCACGGTTCGACCGCGCCTTCGTCAAGCGTCAGGCCCGGATTAGGAATCACTAAATCAAGGTCGAGGCCGATGGTGTTGCCGAAGCCCTGGCACGTCGGGCACGCGCCGTACGGGTTGTTAAAGCTGAACAAGCGCGGCTCTGGTTGCGCGTAGATGGTGCCGTCGTATTTGCACTCGAAACGCTCTGAAAAGTTGAGCGTGCGCGGTGTGGCCTCCGCCGTTTGGATCACCGCCGTGCCGTGCCCTTCGTTGAAGCAGGTCTCGAACGAATCGACGAGCCGCTCGCGCACATCGGGGTGCGCCACCAGTCGGTCAACCAACACATACATGCCCGCGAAATCCGCGCGCCGGTAATCGTCCGGCGAGCGAAGCTCAATCGTTTCGCCGTCACCGTAAAGCCGCGTAAAGCCGCGCTGCATCAGGCTCATCACGTGCGCCGTGACCGCGCGCGAATCGGCGGCGGCGGTCTTCGGTTTTGTCTTCGCGTGCTTCGCCCGCGCGCCGCTCTTTTTCACGTTCTCCGCGGCATCGTCCGCCCCAACACGCATCCCGGCCTCGGCGGGGAACAGGACATAGAAACGTGTGCCTTCGGCGAGCGTGTCGAGGACTTGTTGCGCCGAAGACTCCGGCGAGTCTTGATGTACTTCGCGCCCGCAGACGCGGCAGACAGTGGTCCCGACGCGCGCGTACAGCAGACGCAGGTAGTCGTAAACTTCGGTCTGCGTGCCGACGGTCGAGCGCGGATTGCGCGTCGAGTTCTTTTGCCGGATCGCGATGGCCGGCGGGATGCCGCGCACCTCGTCCACGTCCGGCTTGTCCATCCGTTCGAGGAACTGGCGCGCGTAGGCCGACAGCGATTCGACGTAGCGTCGCTGACCTTCGGCATAAATCGTGTCGAACGCGAGCGAAGATTTCCCCGACCCACTGACGCCGGTCACGACCGTCAGGCGCTCGATAGGAATTGAAAAAGAGACGTTCTTAAGGTTATTGACGCGCGCCCCGCGCACGATGATGGCTTCTTCTGTCATGATCTTTGAATGCATGCCGGAACGCATCAAGGGGAAATTTAGCGCGGCGGCAAAACACGCATCATACCCCGATTCGCGGCGGAGGCGAAGCGACCAGTAAGTCAGAAACTCCGTTGCGGAAAGTATGAAGTTACAGTATTAGCGTGTGCAAGTAGTTGACAAGCAGTGAGAAAAGCTATCCTCGCCGTGCAGGAGGCACGCGATGGAGAGCATCAAGTTACTGGCCCGCAACGGC
>JACDEG010000567.1 GCA_013816505.1 Pyrinomonadaceae bacterium
GTCGATTCGCGCGGCATGGTCGAAGCATTGCGCAAGGTTTACAAGGCGAATGAAATCGCCGATGAGTTAACGAAGTAACGTGGGCCGTTGTGGCGAGTCCCGTTTCGCTCGGACTGCTACGGAGCGTCAAGACTCACACGCCAGACAGCAAGAGAGGGCACGAAGCAACGAGACTGCTTGGTGCCCTCTCTACTATTTGAGACTGAATGAACTAACGAATGGAGCAGGGATAATTACTCCACCCGCAAATTAACCGGCCATGACCTACTGCTTGGTTTTATTCTTTAGCATACCCGGAGAGTTCCACTTGATGACGTGATAGGTCGCCGGCCCCGCGCCGACGTTCCGAATGCTGTGCATCTGATTCGACGCCTGAAAGATCACCGATCCCGGCCCGACCCGCTTCTGTTCGCCATTGACCAGTGACTCGACCGTTCCCTCTTTCACGATTATCAATTCTTCGTCCGGGTGCTTGTGCGGCGCATGCGGCGACTCGCCCGGATTCAAAGTCGTGACGTGACACTCCAACTCGTCAAGTGTGGCCGTCGGCGATTGGAAGAACTGCCGCACCGCGCCGACTTTCGTTTGCCTGGCGGCAATCGAATTCCAATCGAAGATTGACGACTGCATCACCGGCGTCTGTGACGCGGCGAAGACACCGGCGCAAAGCGTCGCGCTCACTGCTATGAGGGCCACGAACATGTCTCGACGGGTAATCATTTTCCTCACTCCTGATTTCTCACACGGGTTAATTACTGATGACTCAAAAGTGACAGGTGACAAGTGACAAGATAATTGCGGATTTGGGAATGCGGAATGCGGAATGGATGCGACAAGTAAAAGAAGCCTGTCCTGGTTTGCTAATCCGCACTCCGAAATCCGCATTCCGCAATCGCCTAGCCTTGTCCTGTCACCTGTCATATTTACCTGTCACTTTTAACTCGTAATCTTAAGCCTTCACCAGCCCCGCATACTTTTCGATCAACTTCTTCTGCCCGAAGCCGGGAAAACTGACGGTCAGCTTCGCGGCGTCGCCGGTTCCTTCGCGTCGCAGCACGAGGCCGCGCCCGTACTTTGGATGGCGCACGTGCGAACCGGGCACGAAGTCGCCCGCCGCAGATGGCGACGCCGAGCCGACGTGTCCCTTGGCGGGGGAGGTGGTGGGGACACGTTTGCTAGGGGAGGGTGGCGAAGGCGTCGATGGTGACGAAAGCAAGGGCGGCTTCGCACTCTGCCCGCTGAACTTGTCACCGCGTTGGCGGAAGAACTCGGCGATGGAGTCGACGCTGTCATAAGTCTTTCCGTCGTACTGCTTCCGCTCAGGTTGAGTCTCGCCGCGCAGCGCGCGCGCCACCTGATGACTTTCAATCGCCGACGAGCCGCGCGCAAACGACAGCCACGACGGTCCGCGCGTCAGGTCTTCCATCAATTCAAGCGGCATCTCGTTCAAAAACTGCGACGGCTCCGATGCCATCTCTTCGCCGTAGACGCGCCGCTTCATCGCGTGCGAGACGTACAGAAACTTTTCGGCGCGCGTAATCGCGACATAGCAGAGGCGGCGTTCCTCTTCCAACTCGGCCGGGTCGGACGCTGAGCGCGAATGCGGAAACAGCCCGTCTTCCAAGCCGACGATGAAGACGACAGGGAACTCCAAACCCTTCGCGGAGTGGACGGTCAGAAGCGTCACCGGCGCGTCGCGCGTGTACTGGTCGACATCGGAAACGAGCGCCGCCGCGTCGATAAATTCGCGCAAGCCGCCGCCCTCCTCCTGGTCGTAGTCGACGGCGGCGTTGACGAGTTCCTGCAAGTTCTCCAGACGCCCCTCAGCCTCCTCGGTATTCTCGGCCTTCATCGCCTCCGAGTAACCTGTGTCGAGAATCGCCGCCTTAACGACTTCCGACGCCGGCTCCGTCTGCGCCAGCGCGATTAGTTTCGTGATGATCTGCTGAAAGTTCCTGAGCGCCGAGACCGCGCGCGGCGATAGACCCGGCGTCGGCTGCTCGGCGGCGGTGATGACCGCGAGCGTCTCCCAGTGCGAAACGCCGAAGTCTTTCGCGCGCCGCTCCAACTCGTCGAGCGTCTGCTTGCCGAGGCCGCGCGTCGGGCTGTTGATGACGCGCATCAGAGCGACGGAGTCGTGAGGGTTGAGCGCCAGCTTGAGGTACGAAACGATGTCGCGCACCTCGGCCCGCTCGTAGAACGAAAAGCCGCCGACGATGTTGTACGCGATCCCGGCGCGGCGGAGCGACTCTTCAAACACGCGCGACTGCGAGTTGGTGCGATAGAGCACTGCCGCGCGCGTGTCCGGCTCGCGCCGCCGATGCTCCTCGATCTTCGCCGCGACGAAGCGCGCTTCCATCTCGCCGTCGAGTGCCTGGTAGTAGCGAATGCGCTCACCCGACGGATTTGAAGTCCACAAGTTTTTACCCTTGCGCTCCGTGTTGCGTTTGACGACCGCGCCGGCGGCATCGAGGATCGTTTGCGTTGAGCGATAGTTCTGCTCCAGTTTAATAATTCTGGTGCTCGGATAGTGCTTCTCGAAGTTGAGGATGTTTGTAATGTCCGCTCCGCGCCAACGATACACACTCTGATCTTCGTCACCGACGACGCAGATATTCTGCTGCTTCTCGGTAAGGAGACGGATCATCGCGAACTGGAGGCTGTTGGTGTCCTGATATTCGTCGACGAGGATATAGCGGAAGCGTTCGTTGTAGTGTGCGCGCACATCCTGGTCTTTACGTAGCAGGCGGACGGTCTTAATCATCAGGTCGTCGAAGTCGAGCGCGTTGTTGGCGACGAGCCGCTGTTCGTAGAGCTTGAAGACGCGCGCCGCCGCCGCACGCTTTTCGTCGCCGTACTCGACGCGCGCGGCGAAGTCTTCGGCGTCGAGGCCGCTGTTCTTCGCGTGGCTGATGGTGCTCTGCACCTGCCGCGCAGCCATCCGCTGGTCGTCGTAGCCGAGGTCTTTGACGCACGCCTTGACGACGCGCACCGAATCGTCCTGATCGTAGATCGTGAACGCGCGCGTGTAGCCTTCGCCGAGGCGCTCGATGTCGCGGCGCAGAATGCGGACGCACAGGCTGTGGAAGGTCGAGATCAGCGGCGCGCTTTGCAGTCGGGCATTGCCGAGCAGCCGCTCGACGCGCTCGCGCATTTCGCCCGCCGCCTTGTTGGTGAAGGTGACGGCGAGAATGTTGTTCGGTTGGACGCCGCGCTCCGCGACAAGGTAGGCGATGCGGACGGTGATGACGCGCGTCTTGCCGGAACCCGCGCCGGCGAGAATCAGCAGCGGCCCATCGGTCGCGGTGACGGCCTCGCGCTGTTGTTCATTGAGCGAAGAGAGAAGTTCCATAGAGAGTTTTTAGTTTTCAGTAAGGACAAGAGTCGGACAGTTTTGAGTTTTGTGCGGGAAAGGCTTGAGACGGTTTTCGGTTCTGGCTCATGTAAACCGTTGGTGCAAAGCTCAATCCTAACCGCACGATTTGTACCAGGTGTTCATCTTCGTCCCGTCAGGGACGCCTGATACTAGCCCAGCAATTCATTGCTGGGATTAGGACGCAATACGGTTTTCCAGTCCCGTCAGGGACGGCTGACGATGCGCGGCGGCGGCAGAGTTCAGTCGTCCCTGACGGGACTTAAGGTCACATATCACATAGCTACCCAGCAATGAATTGCTGGGCTATTGTCGTGTTGTTCCTAACGGAACACCGAAAGGCAGAGTATCGCAATCTGACATCTCTCGATTGAGGGAATGTGACAACCAATCATTCCCTATCGTACTTGTTTACATGAGCCTCGGTTTTCAGTTTTAAGTGGGAAAGGCATCCCGACGGAGGGTGTTTACTGAAAACTAAAAACTCAAAACTACCACCCCTACTTAATGAGCCGCTGAATCATCTTGAATTGATTGTGGCCGGCGTCGCGGAGC
>JACDEG010000124.1 GCA_013816505.1 Pyrinomonadaceae bacterium
CTCATAATCATCGGCGTGCGCCCCGTACACGTCCTTTGTGGAGGCGTAGATGAAGACGGAGTTGGGTGACATGTGACGCAGGATTTTCGCCGTCCCTTCGGCGTTGACGCGGAAGCATTCATCGGCGGCCTCCGGGTCTTTGTCGAGATGCGCGGCGAGGTGAATCACCACGTCGTAGTCGGCGACCAGCGCCGCGTCATACGAGTCGAGCACGTCGCGATGGGCACGCCGCGAAAAATCATCGGCCTCGAAAAAGCGCCGCACGTGCGTGCCGAGGTAACCGCTGCCGCCAGTGACGAGAATTTTCATGGTTAGCAGTTTCGACCCCAACGCTCGGAGTCGGCAAGGTCAGAGATGAATGCGGACAATAAAACTCATGAACCCCGAATCTTGATTTAACGCGCGCTGAGCGCGAGTTGGTGAAGTTCCATCAGCGCGTCGGCGCGCCCGATGGCGATCAGCAGGTCGCCGGCCTCGATCACCGTGTCGCCGGACGGATTAAAGGTCATCTCGCCGCCGCGCCGTCGAATCGCGACGATCACAATGTCGAGATCGGAGCGGATGTTTGTAAAGCGGAGCTTGCGTCCAGCGATGGTTGAGTCGGGTGCGACCTCAACCTGTTCAAAGCCGAGGTCGAGATTCTCCGCCGCAATCGAATCCATAAAGTCCGCCACCGCCGGTTTCATCAGCGCCTGCGCCATGCGATGGCTGCCGATAATTGTCGGTGCGACGACGCGGTTTGCCCCGGCCTTAATCAGCTTCGTCTCAGCCTGCTCCTCGACGGCGCGGGCGACGATGTGAAGTTTGCGGTTGAGGTCGCGCGCGGTCAGCACGACGTAGACATTCTCGGCGTCGTCAGAGAGGCACGCGGCCAGCCCCCGCGCCCGCTCAACCCCCGCTTCGCGCAGCGTCTCTTCGAGTGTGGCGTCCTTTTCGATCACGCGCGCACCGCGCTCGACGATGGCGGCGGCCTTCTGCGCGTCCCGCTCGATGACGACGAACGACGCGCCGCTGTGCTGCATCTCGCGCACGATGCGCATCCCGACACGGCCCGCGCCGCAGATGATGAAATGGTTATGCAACTTGCTCATCTCACGGTGGCGGCGACGCGCGCCGAACGTCGCCAGCATCTCGGCCTGCACCAGTGCCTGAACCGCGCTCGACAGCGCGTACCCGGCGGTGCCGACGCCGACGATCATAAAAAAGATGGTGAACGCCTGACCCGTCGACGACAGCGGTCGCGGCGCGCCGTACCCGACAGTCGTCACCGTCATCACGGTCATGTACAGACTGTCGGCCAGCGACCATCCTTCGACAATCGAGTATCCGACAGTGCCAAGTGCCACCGCACCCGTCAGCGCGGCGAGTGAGTAAGCGAGACGCGAGCGTGATCTGTTGGTCAGTTTCGTGACGACGGACATCGAACACACGGGCCGCGAAGGGACTGCATTTAACGTTTGAGACGCCGCAGAATAGCATACCGCTCAGACTGTTGTTGAGACGCGAACCGGCGAAGCTGCCCAACGGACGCGCGGCGGGCGGCATCAAAGCGGCGGCTGTGTGCGACGGCAAAACAGCGTCCAGCATGAATCATGCGACCGGGCAGCGAATCGAAGGATCGCAAGTGTTAATCTTGTTTTGGATTGATGCCGATTGATGTCTGAGCAACTCATTTGCTCTCGCCGTTCGCCGCCGCCGCCCTGCCGTTCGCAGATTTACCATTTACGAATGACTGTTCAGGACTTACTATAACCAGCGATGTCTGTTCGTTACCCACCCGAAAACTCCGTGCCGCCGCCGGCGAGTAAGCGACGCGCGCCGCGTGTCGTCAAGTACGAAGAACCCGTCGAGAGTTTTGGCCGTCGTTGGAGGCGGCGCATATTCAGCCCGCCGATAATTCTTCTCGTCGTCTTTTTTTCGACGGTCGCGTTCGGCGCCGCCGGCTATTACTACTGGGTATTTTCGGAGCGCATCGACAGACTACTGCGCGGTGAAATCTTCACGCGGTCAGCGGGCATCTACGCCGCGCCGCGGGAATTGCGCACCGGGGCGGGAATTTCTGAGGATGAGTTCATTGCCCAACTGAAGCGCACCGGCTACGTCGAAAAATCGCAGCAGGCTGACGGCGCGCGGGGACGCTTTACAGTCAACGGCACGAGCGTCGATGTCGACCCCGGTGCCGATGCGAAGGTCGACGGCCAACTCCAGTTTCCGCGCGCCCGCGTTCAGTTCGGGAAAGGCGGCAAAGGTGTCGTCGGTATCTCCAACCTCGATACCAACGCCAAACTTGAAACCGCGCTGCTCGAACCTGAACAGATCAGCTCGGTTACCGGCAGCGAGCGCGAGAAGCGCAAGGTGGTCGGCTTCCGTGACATCCCGCCGCACCTCGTCAAAGCGATCACGGTGACGGAGGACCGTACGTTCTTCGACCACTACGGCATCAACGTCCGCGGCATCACGCGCGCCCTCGTACGCCGTTATGATGCCGACCCGAATTCGCCGATTGCGCGGCAGGGCGGGTCAAGCATCACTCAGCAGGTTGTCAAAAACCTTTTGCTGTCACCCGAACGCACCTGGCGGCGCAAGTTCGCGGAAGCGTATATGTCGTTGATTCTGGAGACGCGGTTATCAAAGGAGCAAATCTTCGCGCTCTACTGCAACGAAGCCTACCTCGGTCAGCGCACCGGCTACTCGATCAAAGGATTCGGCGAAGCTTCCGAAGCATACTTCAACAAAGACGTGACCGCGCTCAATTTGCCGGAGGCCGCGTTCCTCGCCGGAATCATCCGCAGCCCCAACCGCTACAATCCGTACCGGCATCCGGAAACCGCCTTTGAACGCCGCAACCAGGTGCTTAAGTCAATGGGCGAGGCCGGCGTGATTACCGCACTCGAAGCGACGCGGGCGCAGTCAGTAGAGTTAAAGGTCGCACCGGCCAAAGGGCGCATCGACGTTTCAGATGCGCCTTACTTCGTCGACTACGCGCAGAATCAGTTGGGTGAGATACTCGCCGACACGAACGCGGCGGAGCACCTGCGCATCTACACCACAGTCGACATGGATTTACAGCGCGCAGCATACGCCGCGGTGGTCAAGCACCTCGCGTCGCTCGATAAGATTTACGCGAAGCGTCTGCCGCCGGGGACGCTCCAGGCGGCGCTCGTCGCGATGAATGCGCAGACCGGCGAAGTCGTCGCGATGGTCGGCGGGCGCGACTACGAAAAGAGTCAACTGAACCGCGCGACCGATGCTTTGCGCCAGCCCGGTTCGGTCTTCAAGCCATTTGTCTACGCGACCGCCCTCAACACCGCGTTCGACCCTGTGCCGCGCGTCATCACCGCCGCGACCGTCTACCAGGACGCGCCGAAAACATTTAACTATGACAATCAGGAATACTCGCCCGGCAACTACGGCGAGCGCTACTCGAACGTGCCGGTGACGCTGCGCGACGCATTGGCGAGGAGCCTCAACGTGGTGACCGTCGAGTTAGCGCAGGAAGTAACCATCGGGCGAGTGATGAACCTCGCGGCGAAGGCCGGGCTGCCGCGTCCGAAGCGGCCCTACCTCGCGATGGCGCTCGGCTCAAATGAAGCGACGCCGCTCCAGATGACTTCGGCGTACACCGCTTTCGCGACCGACGGCACGCGCGCCGCGCCGCTCGCGATCAGCCGTGTCACGACCGGTGGCGGCAACACCATCGTCCGACCGGCGGCGCAGAAGAATCGCGTCATCGAACCCGATGTCGCTTACGTGATGACTTCGATGATGAAGGATGTCGTCAACCGCGGCACGGCGGCGAAGGTGCGCGCGCGTGGCTTCAAGGCGAACGTCGCGGGCAAGACCGGCACTTCGCGCGACGGTTGGTTCGCGGGCTACACGCCGAAACTGGTCTGTGTCGTGTATGTCGGCTTTGACGATGGGTCGCAGTTGGGTCTGACCGGAGGGGATTCGGCGCTTCCGATCTGGGCGGATTTTATGACCGCCGCGCTCGTCGCGCACCCCGAATGGGCGGGGGACTGGCCGATGCCGCCGAGCATTCAACAGGCCGACATTGACCCGCGCACCGGCGAACTCGCCGCCGTCGATTCACCGTTCAAGCGCGCCGAAATGTTCATCAACAATACTGCCCCGACCGCGATCAGCAACGCGCTTCCCGAAGACCCGTTCGGGATGGACGAAGAATTGCCGGAAGCCGAAGCGCTGGACCCGGATGAGATGCCACTGCCGCCGACGGGACAGCCGGAGTTGATGCCGCCCATCGAAGTGCCGTCACGCTCGCGCAATACACCACGGCTGGAAGGTCGCGGCGTCGTCGGCGCGGACGGTACGTCGCGCCTCGCGGGGCAGATCACGCTCGACATCGATCCGACCACCGGGTTAATCGCCGTCGATTCATGCCCGGTGATTCGCACCAAAACCTTCGTCATTGGGCAGCAACCGACGGGACGCTGCGGGCCGGAGTATCACACCGGCAAGGTCAACCAACCATCGGGACAGACGCGCCCGCGCCTCATTTCACCATAACGAAATCAGAATCTCTTTCCGCATCCAGCGCCGCCCGCACAGTCTCGACGGCGAGCGCGGCGGCGTGTTGTTTGCGCGCCGGCAATCCGTCGAGCGCGTCGGCGATCTGTTGCCGCGACACACAGCGGGCCGCTTCGATGGTCATTCCTTCGATCATTTCAGCGAGAGCCGAACCGCAAGCGAGCGTCGGCGGACAGCCGTAGGCGAGAAAGCGCGCACGCTCAATCCGACCATCGCTGATGAGCAGCGTCAGGCGCAAGCGGTCGCCGCATACGGGGTTGATTCGCTCGGCGGAGGCGTCGGCGTCAGGTATCTCGCCGGCATTGCGAGGCGAGGCGAGGTGGTCTTTGAAAATGTCGGAGTAAGTCAAGAAGCGGTAAGTTGGAAATCGATTCGAGTTGCGCTATCTCTTAAAACTAAAACAACCGCACCCGCATTTAACCGCCCGCGGACGCTTGGAGGGCGCGGAAGATGTGAATGACAGCGTTATCAATCAAGTAAACGGCTCTGTGGATGCCGAGGTGTCCTCTCGCGTCCGCGGGCGGTGGTAGTATTTTGTTTGCAGTCCTTAGATGGCCGGGGCCAGCACGTCCTTTTCATCGGCGACAACGCAGGCGCGATCCGCGAGCGCGTGCTGGTAGAGCGGCGACAGGCGGCGCAGGTTTTCGACGGCGCGTGGCAAGACTTCGAGCACGTAGTCGATGTCTTCGTCGGTCGTATCTTTGCCGAGGCTGAAGCGGATCGAGCCGCGCGCCATCTCGTCGTCGCGACCGAGGGCGCGGATGATCGGCGACGGCTCCAGCGATCCGGACGAGCAGGCCGAGCCGGTCGAGACGGCGACACCCTGCATGTCGAGGTTAATCAGCAATCCCTCACCTTCGATGAACCGGAAAGAAATATTTGACAGGTGCGGCAGACGCTGTGTGCGGTGACCGTTAAAGACGATGTCCGGGACGCGCGCCGCGACACCCGTTTCGAGGTGGTCGCGCAACCGTTGCATGTGATCGATGCGCTGCGACAACTCTTCGCGCGCGAGCGCGGCGGCGGCTCCGAATGCGACAACGGAAGGGACCGCTTCGGTGCCCCCTCGGCGTTCGCGCTCCTGATGACCGCCGATGTTCTGCGGCGTCAGCCTGACGCTGCGGCGCACGAACAGCGCACCGACGCCCTTCGGCGCGTAAAGCTTGTGCGCCGACAGCGACAGTAGATCGCAGCCGAGCACTTCGACATCGACCGGCATCCGTCCGGCAGCCTGCACCGCGTCGGTGTGCAGCCACAGATGGCGTCGGCCCCGCGCCCGCTCTTCACGGACCAGCGCGCCCATTTCGGCGATTGGTTGAATCGTCCCGATCTCGTTGTTGGCGAGCATCACGGTGATCAACACCGTGTCGGGGCGCAACGCCGCGCGCACGTCGTCAAGACGCACGACGCCGTCATCGTAGACCGGCAGCCGCGTGATTTCCCATCCGCGTTTTTCGAGTGCGTCGCAGACGCCGCGCACCGCCGAATGTTCGATTAAAGATGTGATGATGTGGCGACCGTGGTCGGCGACGTTTTCAACGATGCCGCGAATGGCGAGATTGTTCGCCTCAGTCCCGCCGGAGAGGAGCACGATTTCGTTCGGACGCGCGTTAATCAGCAAGGCGACTTCGCGCCGCGCGCGATCCACTGCCGCGCGCGCTTCCTGTCCGAAGAAATGAACGCTCGAAGCGTTGCCGAACTTCTCGGTCAGGTAAGGAATCATCGCTTCGACCACGCGCCGATCAACCGGCGTCGTCGCACTGTTATCAAGGTAAACTCTGCGCATCATACTTTCGTTGTCGGGAAGGGATTAAGTGACCCGGACCTGGAGACTTCCAACCTTGACGGGACGTGCCCGCATCTCAGGTCCAACAGGCACGTTTCGCCGATGTTTTGCCCTCGTATCAATTTTCAGAACCTCGTCGCGTGACGTGTGAAGTGTAGCGGCGCGATTGGACGAGCGCAAGGAGCCTTGTTGTTTGTGGCGCCGCGCGGCGCAGTGTTAGCATGTCGCGGTATTAAACGACAGACCATGGCGGACTTTTTCGCCATCACCGTGCGGCGCGGAGATTAAAATACCAAACATCTTCATAAACAGTTCTGACACGGTAAGGAGAGATAACTGATGAACATCCCACGCCATTATTTCGCGCTCGTATTCGCGCTTGTATTCACGCTTGTGGCGCCGTCGCGTCTCATGAATGTTTCGGCACAGGGGGCTGGAGCTAACGCTTCGGCGGCGGAACAGCAGTCGATGGGTGCGTTGCAACGCGGTTACCGCACCGGCTACTCGGATGGTTATCAAGCTGGCTGGCGCGATGTGGTCGAACGCGCCACCAACGACTACCGTGGCAAAGAAGATTACCGGCGCGCCGACCGTGCGTACGCCGCCAATTACGGTGCGCTCGAAGATTATCGCGACGGCTATCAGCAGGGATTCGAGTTCGGCTATGACGCCGGCTATCAACGGCGCGCCTTCGACTCCGGCGTGCCGCCAACTCTGGCGAGGCGTGGCGCGAATCAGCCGGCGCGACGCGGCGCAACAACTAATAACAACCGTGTCACCGGCGGCCAGAAGACCGACGGCGGCGTCAATGATGAAACGGAGAGCACGAGCGGCGGGAGACGGACGACGACGGCGGCCAACACGACCAACATCGGCACCGGCATCGGCACCAGCATTATTCCGGGAAACACCGTGATGCGCATCGAACTTTTGAATCGTTTATCGTCGGACGTGAGCCGACGGGGAGATCGGTTCGAGGCGCGCGTGATTGAGCCTTCGGAGTACGCGGACGCCATCGTGTCCGGGCGTGTAACGCGCGTCAGCCGTCCGGGCAAGACGCGGGGCAAAGCGGAACTGCAACTCGACTTCGATCAGATTCGCCTGCCGGGCAGCGAGTGGCACGAGTTCAGCGCGCAGGTGATGGAGGTCGAGCAGACGGGCGACGATGAAGGTGTCGGCGGGGTCGACACTGAAGGCGGCATGCGCGGCAAGGACTCGACCAAAGATGATGTCACGCAGGTCAGCACCGGTGCCGGGATCGGCGCGATCATCGGCGCCATCGCCGGCGGCGGCAAGGGCGCAGCCATCGGCGCAGCCATCGGTGGCGGGGCTGGTGCCGGGCGCGTGCTCACCCAACGTGGCCGCGACATCCGCCTCGAACCCGGCCAGCAAATGCAAATCCGCACCTCCGGGAATTAAGTAGGAAGACAAACGTCAAAAGGTCAAAGGCAAAAGTGAAAGCCAGGCAAGCTGTAGCTTGAACTTCGTTCGGATGTTGAGCCTCGATGATCGTCACGCTGCTTACCGACTTTGGGACTGAAGACTACTATGTCGGGGCGATGAAGGGCGCGATTCTTTCGGTGAGTCCCGATGCCTGCATCGTCGATCTTACACACCAGATTCCGCCGCACGATGTCGAGGCGGGCGCATTTGTGCTCAGCGCCGCGTCAGAAACATTTCCGCCGGGCACGATCCACGTCGCGGTCGTCGATCCGGGCGTCGGCTCGGCGCGGCGTCCGATCATCGTCGCCAGCCATCGACACACCTTCGTCGGGCCGGACAACGGCCTCTTCACTTTCGTCTATGAGCGCGACCCGGAAGCGCGCGTTTTTCACCTGACCAACGAAGACTACTTTCGTTCACCGGTGAGCGCGACCTTTCACGGGCGCGACCTCTTCGCGCCGGTGGCGGGTGCGCTCGCTAACGGTGTTGCGCTGGAAGCGCTCGGCGAAAGAATCGACGACTACATCAAATTGAGTTTCGCCGCACCGCACCGCCTGCCGGATGGAACGCTCGAAGCGGCGATTATTCACATCGACCGCTTCGGCAATTGCGTTACCAACATCTCGCGTCGCGATCTGCTTGACGATCCGTCGTCGGGGGCCATGCGCCTCATTGTCAACGGCCATCAAATCAATTCGATCCGGGATTTTTTCGCCGCGCAGGGCGTCGCGGGCGACGAGTTGTTCGCCGTTTGGGGAAGCGCGAATCTGTTAGAAATCGCCGTCAATCGCGGCTCGGCGGCGGGCGTGTTGGGGGCCGCGCGCGGTCAGCATGTGCTTGTCACAACCGACATGAAAACTTGAGCTTCGACGATGTTCTGCCCGCTTGTCACGCGACGCTTCTGTTTGCTATCTTCCAACCACTCTAAAATTTAAGGAACGCAAATCATGGACAAACCGAAGGACAACGCGGCAGCCACCGCCAAGAGTCCGGCTGGACTCGAGGGCGTCGTCGCGGCCTCTTCTTCAATCGGCGACGTTGACGGCATCAACGGGGTGCTCATCTATCAGGGTCTGGACATTCACGACCTCGCCGAGCATTCAAACTTCGAAGAGGTTGTGTTCCTGCTCTGGCACGGCCGCTTGCCGAAGCGCGCGGAACTTGATGATCTGCGCCGGGCGATTGCCGACAACCAGAACGTTCCTGACGAGATCATCACACTGCTGCGCGCCGTGCCACGCGACGCCGACCCGATGGACGCTCTACGCACCGCGGTCTCAGCGCTTGCCTTCTACGATAAGGGATCGAAGGACATCTCGCGCGAGGGGGCGCTGCGCACGGCGACACGCCTGACGGCGCAACTGCCGGTGATCGTCGCCGCGATAGACCGCATCCGCAACGGCCACGATCCAATCGCGCCGAAGCCCGAACTCAACATCGCGACCAACTTTCTGTACATGCTGAAGGGTGAGATGCCGGCGGAGCGCGAGGCGCGCATCTTCGACGCCGTACTGGTGCTGCACGCCGACCACGAATTGAACTCTTCGACATTTACGGGGCGCGTCGTCGCGGGCACGCTCGCCGACATGTACGGTGCGGTGACGGCGGCGATTGCGGCGCTCTCCGGCCCACTGCACGGCGGCGCGAACACGAACGTGATGAAGATGCTTTTGCAGATTGGCAGCGCCGACAAGGCCGAAGAGTGGTTGAAGGACGCGCTCGCGCAGAAGAAGAAGATCATGGGTTTCGGTCACCGCGTCTATCGCACCGAAGACCCGCGCGCGACGCACCTGCGACAGTTCTCGAAAGAGATGGGCGAGGCCCACGGCGACACGCACTGGTTTGAAATCTCGCGCAAGCTGGAAGAGATCATGCTGCGCGAAAGGGGCCTGCACCCGAACGTCGATTTCTATTCCGGCTCGACCTATTACATGATGGACATCCCGCTCGACCTGTTCACGCCAATCTTCGCGGTCAGCCGCATCAGTGGGTGGACGGGGCACATCCTCGAACAGTACGCCAACAACCGCCTGATCCGCCCGCGCGCCGAATACACCGGCCAGCGCGACGTGCCTTATGTGCCGATTGACGAGCGGTGAGTTCGGAAAAGATTTTAGTCAGTATCCGTATCCGGCAGTTGTTCCTCGAAGGAAGCTGCCGGCTCTGTTTATAAAACCGAGTGCATGTGAAGCAGACTCTCAAGCCACTTCGTCATCCCCCCAGTTATCACCGATGCGCTGACCCGCGCTCAGTCTCGTCTGTCGTTGGCTGTTCATCTTCTTGAAATATAGATATTGCCGCTGGATGGTTCGGTATCTCTTCATCTGTCAGTCGCTTTAACTCTTCGGTCGCTGAGACGAGTCGGGTGCGCCAGATGAAAGCGGTTGAGAGCAGCAGTGCGACGGTGCAGGCCGCACCGCCTTCGATGCCGTAGCCGCCGCCGGTGATCCACTCCGGGCCGCGGTCGACCGCGCGCAGTAGCGGCGACGGGGCGAGTTCGGTGATGCCGCTGACGGGCAAACCGAGCAGCGCGCCCATCGTCCAGTTCCACGACCAATGCACGCCGAGCGGGAACCACAGGCTGCGCGTGCGTAGGTACGCGACCGCCAGCCACACGCCCGCCAGTGTCGTGTTCACAATGGTGAAACCACGCGCGACATTCGGATTGTCCAAGTGGACGACGGCGAAGAGAATCGAAGTGGGCACGACAGCAACCCACGCCGGCCACGAACGCAGGAGCGTCTGCAACGGGTAGCCTCTGAACAGCGCCTCTTCGGCGGCGGCGGCGCAGCCGAAGACGAGGCACGAGATCGCAACCGTCCGACTGATGGCCGGCCACAACGCTGCCGTATTCAATTCGAAGCTGAAGCCGCCGAAAGCTGCCGCTATTAACGCCGCGACGACCAGCGATGCCGCACCGATGAGCGACCCGAACAATAGGTCGCCGAGCCACCCACGGTGGAGCGTCCATCCGAGCGCGCGCCACGGCAGACCCTCAATCACGCGCCCGCACGCCCAACCAATCAGCGTCGCGCACGTCAACAGCACGAATGCCTGCACGACGAATCCCCAACTCCCCTTTAACACGTCGCCGGTCGCGCCGGTTACATTGTCGCGCAATAAAAATGATAGAAGGGAATTAACCGTCACCCACATCATCGAGAGAGTGATGAGGTATAGAACAGCGAACAGGCCGAAGCGCCAGACGCCGCGCAGTCGACCGGCGCGGTTAAAGAGCGGGTCGTGCATCAGGCGGTTCAGAAACGGCTCAGTAGTCATCAAGGTCAATATAAACGAAAGTCGTGGTCAAAGTCCGTGACGACAAAGATCGCTTGGGGTGTATGCGCTGCCGCGCGTGTGCATGCTAAACTTTCGCGCCGCAACTGTCATAAACACGGTTATGAATATAGAGAAAACTGATAGTAGTTTCGATCCGGGAAGCGAGCCGAGGCCTCGCCGCCGCGCCGCGCCGTGGCTACTCGGTGGGCTGGTGCTGCTGCTGCTCTCCGTCCTCGTCGCGCTACAGGTCTTCGGCCTGTGGGAAATCTTCACGCCCGACACGGCATCCGACACGTTGTTGATCTACGCGCTGTCGTCGCTTAATTTCGTCGCGTTCTTCATCTTCGCCTTCATCTTTGTGCGCAATCTTTTGAAATTGCGCCGCGAACGCCGCGAGCGTCAGCTCGGCTCGAAGATCAAGACGCGCCTCGTCGTCTATTTCATCGCTGTCAGTCTACTGCCGATCACGGCAATGGCAGTCTTTTCGTACATCTTCTTTAACCGTTCACTCGAAAAGTGGTTCAGCAGTTTGCCGGAGGATGTGGTGCGCGAAGCGAACGCGGTGCAGCGCGGCGAATCGCTGAGGCAATCCGAGGGCCTGCGAGAATTGGCGTCGACGATTGCCGTACTGCTCGAAACGAAACCCGCCGGAGAGGGCGCGGTTGATTTCCAATCCGTCGCCGAGCGTGGACGGTTGGCGCTGCTCACAGTTTCAACAGCGGAGGCGACACCGCCCGCGATCACCGCGCCGTCTGAGGATGTGTCGCCCGTCACCGTGTCACCCATCACCGTGCCGCCTGTTGCCGCGCCGTCTTATTCCCCATCGTACTATGCCGCGCGCGAAGATGTCGGGCAAGAGATTCTTCGACGGGTGCCGGAGACCGGCGGCGGCTTCGTGGCGGCGGTCGGCGGGACCGCGTTCGATGTCGTCGCGTTACCGCTGGCGGGCGGAGCAAAACTCATCGCTGCGCGCGAGCGACAGTACGACCCGGCGCTCGGCAACCTGGTCGCGGGCGCGCGGACGTTCGAAGACTTCAAACGCCGGCAGCGCAAGGTGCGTCTGCTCGGATTGTCGACGCTCGGCCTGCTGACGCTGATGCTGCTGTTCGCGGCGACGTGGAGCGCGATTCATCTCGCGCGCGGAATCGGAACGCCGATCCGCGCGCTCGCTGAAGCCTCGGACGAAGTGGCGCGCGGGAACCTCGATTACCGCGTCACCGCGATTGCCGATGACGAATTGGCCGTGCTGGCCGCATCATTCAATCAGATGACGGCGCAACTCGCCGAGAACCGACGCCGCATCGAAGCGGGCGCCACCGAGTTGCGCGAAAAGAACCTCGCTCTGGCGGAGCGCCGCGACTACATCGAGACGGTGCTCGAATCGCTCTCGACCGGCGTCATCTCGCTCGACGCGGACGACCGCCTGACGACGATCAATCACGCCGCGGTTTCAATGCTGCGCCTCGGTCATGCTCCGCCGGCAGGGACGTTATTCAGCGACGCAGTTGGGGGCGAGGACCGCGACGCGCTGGATCGTGTGTTGTGGCGCGCGCGGATGCGCGGGCGCGCCGTCGGGCAGGTTGAGCTTGCGCGCTCCGATAACGGCGGCGATGCCGAGGCGGAAGACAACCGCGGCGCGATCCCGGTCACGCTGACCGCGACGGCGCTGCCGCAACGATCCGACGGCGGCGGGCGGAGCGTCGTGCTGATGATGGAAGACCTGACGGAGTTGCTGGCCGCGCAGCGCGCCGCCGCGTGGAGTGAAGTAGCGCGGCGCATGGCGCACGAAATCAAGAACCCACTGACGCCGATTCAGCTTTCCGCCGAACGCATCGCGCGCAACTTCGCGCGCCGCCCAGAAACCGGGAACGGGGAAGGGACGCGCGCGTCACTCAGCAGCGGCGTCGGCAATAGTGTCGACACAGGCGTCGATAATTCCGTCGACACGGCAGACCGTCAGCGAATCGCGCGGCTGGTCGAGGAATGCACGGCGACGATCATCCGCGAAGTGGCGGGACTGAAGGCGATGGTCGATGAGTTCACCCGTTTCGCGCGCCTGCCGCACGCGCGACTCGAAGTCGCCGACCTGAACGAAGTCGTGCGCCAGGCCGTCGCGCTCTACGAAGAGCGGCTCGGCGACGCACGGATGGATGTGCGTCTGGCGCACACTCTGCCGGGCGCGCTGCTCGACACGGAGCAACTGCGCCGCGTGTTCGTTAACATGATCGACAATGCTTTGGAGGCGCTAACTGACGCGCCGGGCGAGCATCGCATCACGGTTGCAACCGGGCACGACCCGGCGCGCGGTCTGCTGCTTGCCGAAGTCACCGACACCGGACAGGGGATCGCGCGCGATGCTTTCCCGCGTCTGTTC
>JACDEG010000568.1 GCA_013816505.1 Pyrinomonadaceae bacterium
TGACATCACCTGAGAGCAGTAAGGCCCGAAGAGAAACTTCGGGCTTCCCTGAAACTAAATCGAACCTGACAAGATTGGGACATGCCTCTGCCGGAAGCGCGCTCGGCTCGTCCGCCAGATGGCTTGAGCACTCTCACGAGTCTCGCCCGGGCCGCGACGTGGCGCGTCAGGTCACGCTTAAGTTCGCGCGGGCGCGCTCATGGCGGACGAGCCGTCCGCGCTCCCAGCACGAAGAGCACGCACGATTCCTGTGTCCCATTCTCCGTTGCGGAAAGGTTTAAACATTGAGAAAACAATGGGCTTCTTCAGGCCAAAACAATGGGTTCGCAGCATCGCTCGCCTAAGTGCGACTCCCATATCTTGGGTCTGCGCTGCCCACAGAGCGGATAAAAAGTCGTTTTCGGCTCTGGTAGAGGCGCAGATTGTCAAGGTTTTGTTGGGAAAAAGCCCGTAAGTTCATACTTTCCGCAACGGAGGTCCCATTATCATGGGTTCTGATTTAGACGGGCGGGGACCGCCTCTTGAGGGGTCACAGCCCAGCGCGTTTGCCGTAGGAAGAATCCCTCATGCTCTACTTTATCCATCTAAATCAAGATGGAGGAGTGTGGCACAAGCAGTGGTTGAGTGTCGCCGACGATCATCTTTAACACAGAGAGACACAGAGGTCACAGAGAGGTCACAGAGAAAAGCATGATAGCGATTTGCAATTGGATGCGACCTATTCAACGACCGTTTAGAGGCTGGCTATGCTTGCCTGATCAACGCAAGACGGCGGGCATAGCCCGCCTCTAAACGGCCACACGCAATTGCAAACAGCTATAGGCATATTATCTGGTCTGTGTGCTCTGTGATTTCTCTGTGCTCTCTGTGTTAAGTCTTTGTCCGGAACCTAAGCGTATTCCAGTGGAGTCATGAAGATCACTGACATCAAAGCAACAACGGTGACCGTGCCTTTGGAAGCGCCGCTGCGTCACGCCAACGGCTGTCACTGGGGGCGCTTTGTTCGCACCATCATCGAAGTTGAAACGGACGAAGGCATCGTCGGACTCGGCGAAATGGGCGGCGGCGGCGAGTCTGCCGAAGCCGTCTTCCGCGGGCTGAAGTCGTACCTCGTCGGACATGACCCGGCGCGTCTTGAAGAGATGCGCTTCCTCATCAGCAATCCCACCGCTTCGCTCTATAACAATCGAACGCAAATCCTCGCCGCGCTCGAATTCGCCTGTCTCGATATTCTCGGACAAAAGTGGGGCGTGCCGGTTTCAGAGATTCTGGGAGGGCGCTTACAGGAGCGCGTGCCCTTCGCTTCGTACCTCTTCTTTCGTTATCCTCACCCACAGAACGGCGAGGGCGAGGTACGCACTCCGGAGCAAATCGTCGCCCAGGCGCGCTTACTAAAAGAGCAGTACGGATTCACTTCTCACAAACTGAAGGGCGGCGTCTTCCGACCGGAGTACGAATTGGAGTGTTACCGCGCTCTGGCATCCGCGCTCGACGGAGATCGTTTCCGCTTCGACCCGAACGGCGTCTGGTCAACCGAGACGGCCATCTGGTTCGGCCAGCAGATCGAAGGTCTCAGGAATGATTATCTGGAAGACCCCGTCTACGGGCTGGCAGGCATGCGACGGACGCGCGAGAAGGTGCGGATGCCGCTCGCGACCAACACGGTTGTGGTCAACTTTGAACAATTAGCCGCGAACGTGCTCGACACAGCGGTTGACGTGATCCTACTTGATACGACATTTTGGGGTGGGATTCGTCAATGCGTCAAAGCCGCGGGCGTCTGCGAGACTTTCCAACTCGGCGTGGCCGTGCATTCGTCGGGAGAACTCGGCATTCAACTCGCGACTATGCTTCACCTTGGCGCGGTGATTCCTAATTTAACTTTTGCCGCCGACGCGCATTACCATCACCTCTCTGACGACGTTATCGCGGGAGGGAAATTCAAATACGAAAACGGCTCGATAGTCGTCCCGAGCGCGCCGGGGCTGGGCGTGAAACTCGACCGCGACAAGCTCGCCCGGTACGCCGAATTATACAAGCGCCTCGGTTCCTATCCTTACGATCAGGACCCGCTCAGACCGGGCTGGACACCAACGATTCCCAACAATCGCTGGGCCGATCCAACCGATACAAGAATCCCGGAAAGGATTCTCTGGTAGCTCACCGAAAACAAGGGCCATGTTAAAAGAGAAGAACGATCAACAAAGCGCGAGCGATACGCGACTCACTGACAGCACGGAACTACGGCAACACGTTCTTGATGTCGTCAATAAGACGCCGGTCGTAGACATCCACACGCATCTCTACGCGCCGGAGTTCGGCGCGATGAACCTCTTCGGCATCGACGAATTGTTGACTTACCATTACCTCGTCGCAGAGATGTTTCGCTCGTCAGAGGTGACGCCCGAAGTCTTCTGGTCGATGGACAAGGCAAAGCAGGCGGACATCGTCTGGGAAACTCTGTTCGTGCGCAACACGCCGCTTTCAGAAGCAACGCGCGGTGTCGTGACAGCGCTCGCCGCATTCAATCTGGACGCGAACGCACCCAATCTTAAAGAGGCGCGGGAGTTCTTTCGCGGGCAGAGTTTAGAGAGCCACCTTGACCGCAACATGACGCTCGCTTCCGTCAGCGATGTGGTAATGACCAACGACCCTTTCGATGACGAAGAGGTCAAAACCTGGGAAGCCGGCGGTGACATCGACAAACGTTTTCACGCCGCGCTACGCATGGACCGTTTATTGAACGACTGGGCAAACACTTCGGCCATACTCAGGGCGCAAGGGTATGCGGTCGAGACAGACGCGAGAGGCCGCACTGTTGATGAAGCGCGCCGTTTTCTGGACAAGTGGATCGCGCGCATGAAGCCACTTTACATGGCGGTATCACTACCTGATGATTTTATGTTCCCGGACGGGGATGTGCGCGACCGGATGATTCGCGAGGTGGTGCTGCCCGTCAGTCGCGAGCACCGTCTGCCATTCGCACTGATGATCGGTGTGCGCCGCAAGGTCAATCCCGCTTTGCGTGTGGCCGGCGATGGGTTGGGGCGGGCAGACATCAGGGCCGTCGAACACCTGTGCGTGGAAAACCCCGACGTGCGTTTTCTCGTCACGATGCTGTCGCGCGAGAACCAGCACGAACTGTGCGTTGCCGCGAGGAAGTTCAGCAACCTGTTGCCGTTCGGCTGCTGGTGGTTTTTGAACAACCCGTCAATCGTATCCGAGATTACACGCGAGCGACTCGAACTGCTCGGTCCGAGTTTTATCCCGCAGCACTCGGACGCGCGCGTGCTGGAGCAATTAATCTATAAGTGGGGCCACTCACGCGAGGTCAGCGCCGACGTGCTTGGCGTAGCTTATGAAAAACTGCTGCGCGCCGGTCGTGCCGTCACCCGCAACGACATCGAGCGCGATGTCGCACGCATGTTTTCCGGCAACTTCTGCGAGTGGGTCGGTCTAGAGCGAATCAAGGGTGAACAGCCCCTCGATTAAGTCATAGCATTAAAGAATCATGGCGCGACCCACCTCATGGAGAAGAGAATTATGCAAGAGGCGAAAGCTAGTCGGCGCAAGTTTCTTAACGCTTCCATCACCGCTGCGGCTGGCGCCGCCGTGATGTCGGCCTTACCAGAAAAGACAGTGTGCGCGGATGAACGCCTGCACGTCGAGCCGATACGCGGAAAACGAAGGAAGGTGGGGCCGCGGATTCGCTTCTCTGCTATCGGGCTTAATCACGGCCACATTTACGGACAGGTCGGGGCCGTGCTGCGCGGCGGTGGAGAACTCGTCTCCTTCTTCGCTAAGGAACCTGACCTCGTCGCTGCTTTCTCGAAGCGGTTCCCGCAAGCGAAGCTGGCCCGCAGTGCGGAAGAGGTTCTCGAAGACAGCTCGATTCAGTTGATCATCAGTGCCTCAATCCCGGAC
>JACDEG010000569.1 GCA_013816505.1 Pyrinomonadaceae bacterium
GTTGTGGTATCGCGTGCCGCCGCCACGTTGGCGACCGCCCCGCAAGCGTGGGCGGATGTCGCCGGCGATGAAATTAAAGGTTGCGAGGTGGTGTTAAGCATGACCACACTTTACTGTGGTGCTACCACTAACGATAGCTTCACTGTGAAGGTGGGTGAACGTTTTGCCATCCGGCGGTACTACATTAAGCGGCGAACGGAGCAAGACTAATGCAGGCTTATTCAAATCCGATCACCGGTCTTATGTGCCGCGATCTTTCTCGGCTAGCATAAGGCCCGATTATTGTTGACGACCTTCCGAACTTTCTGTGGGCGTGCAAGTGAGGTTCAAGACGAAGAAACCCCGGCACTTTCGTCTGAGTCTTTTTCATTGTCGGCTTTGCTCGTACTGTGAAACGAACGCCGCGGTGACCCAAGCGGTTTCTTCAAATTGGCGAACGCGAAAAGATGTGTCGCTCACACACAGCTACGATTCACTACCTCTTCACTAACTTAAGGCGCTTACTGATGATGCTTCGATGGCGTTTTTGGGGCGGGAGTCGCGCTGCCAGCAATTCCTGGTGGCGCGTCTTGAGCATCGTCATCAGCGATTGGTGGTGTTTGAGGCCGAGAAGTTTTGCCGCTTTGGTGATGGCACCGCCGCTCGCTTTCAAAGCCTGCTCGATATGTCTTCTCTCGAATAGACGCACCTCCTCGGTTAAGTCGCACGGTTCCCAGTCCGGCTGATGATGAAGCGGCGACGCAGCTTGACGCGCCAGCGCGTTGACCGCTTTCGGGGTGATGGTTTCGCCCTGATGTGAACGCGCCAGACGCTCTATCAACATGCGCAACTCCCAGACGTTACCGAACAGCGGCAATTTCTGTATCGCCGCTAAGCTCTCGTCGGAAAATCGCACTCGACAACCTAGATTGCCCTCCACTTCGGCGATGAACTGCCGCGCCAATGCGATGATGTCTTCGGGTCTCTCCCGGAGTGGAGGAATGTCGATGCGCAAAACATTCAGTCGGTAATAGAGTCCATCCCGCAATGTGCCCTTCGCGATCATCTCTTCGGGGGCTTGCGTTGTCGCAGCGATAATTCGAACGTCCACCAACTCCGGCAAACTGGCTCCAACGGGGTATACCTCGCCACCATCAAGGAGCCTCAAAATTTTTGATTGACTGGCCACGCTCAACTCATCCACCGCCGTCAGGAATAGCGTTCCGCCGGCCGCATCCTGGACCGCTCCTGCATGGTCATCAATCGCTCCCCTGAACGCTCCTCGGTGGTGCCCGAACAGGTGGGATTCCAAGAGCGTGGCAGGCAGGGCCGCGCAGTCTAGGACGACAAACTTCCCATTCCGCCCGCTCCACTCATGAATGAGGCGCGCCAACACTTCCTTCCCGGCGCCCGTCTCTCCCGCGATGAACACCGTGGAATTCGACGCCGCCACGTCCCGCGCCTGCCGCATCAACGCGGCGGTCTTCGGCGAAGCATGCGGAGAAGTGAGGAGAGCCTTGCTTCCCCGATCTGTCTGATCGAGACCGCGCGCCAGGAACACTTTTCGTGCGCCGGCCCGCAACCTGACCAGCGTTTCGGCATGCTGTGATTCGCCGATCAAATGGTCGGCGCGTTCATAAAAGTTCCGCCGTTCGTTGTGGGAGAGATTTTCAAACAACTCCTCGATCAGTGTGAGTGCCGCCCGGCCGGCGCCTTCGGGATCGCCCGCAGTTTCGGCGACAGTTATCGCCCTTTCAAGCGCGCCGCGAGCTTGCGCGTGCTGGTGCAACCGCGCCAGGGCGGTACCGTGTGTCGTTAGCGCCTCTGCCAAAAGCGCTTGCTGACCACCGGTCTCTAATGTGCGAACGGCATTTTTAATTACCTTTTCTGCTTCCACATTTCTCCCTTGGGTGAGCAAGGTACGAGAACGAGTATCATCTACTTGAGCTACGCTACCGCTATCCTTGAGACTGTCGAACAGGCGTTGTGAGCGATTTAGATGTTCATGTGCCTCTGCAAATTTGCCAACTGTGCTGGAGAGAAAGCCAAGATTGTTCTCAACCCGCGCACAATAGCGAACGTGGCTTGCCTGCTCGAAATGAAAGGATGCTGCCGCATATTCAATGAGCGCTTGGTCTATCAAATCTGCCCGCTTCTCTGATAAGCCCAGATTCTTTAAGGTTGTTGCAAGCTCGTTGTGATACCGGCCTCTGATCGAGTGATTACTGCACGCCTCGAACAGCGTCGCTGACTCCATCAGAATGCGTAGCGCGTCATGCAAGCGGAGGGATGAGGACTCCACCACAGCGGAGCGCAATATTGCTACGGCTCGTAATTCCAGTTCCGCGTCACCGAGCCGCCGCAAAGCTTCTTGCAACATCACGCGGGCTTCGTCGAAGGCACCCTCACGCCAGTAACAATAGCTCAGTTCGGTTTGTGCTTCGCCCACCCTTATTTTGTCGCCAAGAGATTCAAAGACCGCCATACTTTCGCTGATTAGATCCTTCGCTATTTCCTGCGCCTCCGGAATCTGCAGAGCGCTACCGAGCCAGCCCGAAAGAGTCCCCGCGCGCAGCAGCACCATTGCCGCACTCGCTTCGTCCAGCCCTTCAAGCGTCGGGCGGTCACCGACGCGCTGCCACAAGGGAGCCATCGCTTCGCGTGCCCCTTCGTAATTACCAGACTCTTCTAGAGCTTTCGTGAGAGAACAACGAAGCCGTGCTTGCTCACTCAATGTTAGTGAGGGATCTTGCAAGCGTTGCGTGATTTGTACAGATAAACTCATGTCAGCACTCCACTTTCTTCATCTGCAAGAATATTGCGCCATAGCAAAAAAATTACAAGTGATAGTATTATCCACTCGCTCAACAACTTAGCGGCTAAAACTGTGTGTTGTCGGCCGCTTAAAGTTCAACATTTCTATTCTGAGGATGCTCATGAAAAGTTTACGTACATCTCTGATCGCGCTGGGTCTGCTCTGTGCGATTAACGCGCCTGTGTTAGCTGGCGACATGCATACTGGCCGAACCTCAACCGGTTCTCCCTGCACGCTGTGCACAAGCCAAACCGCTGATGTGAGCATCAGCGACTCTTCAGGTTCACCGGCCATGCCCGTTGATCCTTTCATCGAGTTCGCGTTGAACGTTGCAAAAAACTTAATCGCAATCTTCTAACGACGAAACTAAATTCTACCCGTTAAAAAGGTCGCTGAACAGGGGATGAATCGCGGCCTCAGATCCCTGTGCGCTACTGCCAGTTGACGGTGATTCCAAAGTCCTTTGGGGACCACTTTCAAGCACGCTTTTTTCGTACTTTACGAGCTGTCTCATCCATCTTCTCGCGTTCCTTCTCACTCACTTTGGCTATCGGGCGGGCGTACTGCTGATAAAGCATCTGGAGGAAAAGCAGGGCGTCATCCTGTTTGTCCTCCGGCAACCCGTCAACATATTCGGCGGCTCGCTGCCCCTTAGTAGGGCCTCCGGTTCTCGATGGAGGCGCGTATCCGGCGGCAAGCCGCGCCTCGGCTAATGGAACACCTAACGCGCGGGCCAATTTGTCCACCTTCTCCTCACCCGGCCGCATCAATTTGTTGGAGCGCGGCTGGCGCGCGTTTTTCTCCAGCCCACTGATGTACTGTTTGCTGATTCCCGTCTCGTGCCACAAGTCGGATTGAGACAGACCCCGGCTCTTCCGAGTGCGCTTCAGCCAATCGCCGAAAGTTTCAGTCTCTTTACTCATGCCAGGTGCGTGCGAAACATTTTCCTTTATTATCATACATATGTGAATCAGGAGTTGAAATGACAGGTAGTGGCTCACTGGCGTGAGAGGATGTAAACTCTCGCGCATGGTCAAACTTAAATGCTATCACTGCGGCAGCGACCATCTCGCCCGCAATGGCTTAACCCAGAATGGTAAACAACGCTATCTCTG
>JACDEG010000570.1 GCA_013816505.1 Pyrinomonadaceae bacterium
GGCGGCGAAAGTGAGTCCATCTTTCAGCCCGAGTGGTCGCCGGACGGGATGCTCTATTTCGTCTCTGACCGGAGCGGATGGTGGAATCTGTACCGCGCTTTAGACACAAAGAGAACCGAGCCGGTGGGTGCGATGAGTGCGGAGTTCGGCCGTCCGCAGTGGGTCTTCGGAATGTCAACTTATGCTTTCGAGTCATTCCGGCGGATCGTCTGCACGTTCTGTGAAAACGGCACGTGGAAACTGGGTCGTATCGAAACAGTGAGCGGAAATCTCGAACCGATTGAAACATCTTACACAGAGTTCGGATCGTTGCGCGCGTCGGCGGGGCGCGCCTTCTTCGCCGGTGGTTCGGCGACTGAGCGCGTGCTCGTGGCGCAACTCGACCTGACGACTGAGTGTGTCGAAGTTCTGCGCCGTTCAAGCGAGATCGAGATCGACACCGGTTACTTGTCTGTGCCGGAAGCAATCGAGTACTCGACGGAGGACGGGCTGACTGCGCACGCATTTTTTTACGCGCCGCGTAACCGTGATCATCGTGCGCCGAATGGGGAACGCCCGCCGCTCTTGGTGATGTGTCATGGTGGGCCGACATCGGCGACATCGAAGATTCTAAATCTGGCCGTTCAGTACTGGACGAGTCGGGGCATCGCGGTGCTCGACGTGAATTACGGCGGGAGCAGCGGCTATGGTCGCGCATATCGCGAGCGCCTCAACGGAAGGTGGGGAATTGTTGACGTGGATGATTGCATTAACGGCGCGCGCTATCTCGCTGAACGCGGTGACGTTGACGGCGACCGTTGCGCGATTACCGGTGGGAGCGCCGGCGGCTACACGACGCTCAGCGCACTAACGTTCCGTAACTTCTTCAAAGCCGGGGCGAGCCATTTCGGCGTCAGTGATTTGGCCGCGCTCGTCAGAGATACGCACAAGTTTGAGTCGCGCTACCTCGACCGTCTGGTCGGCCCGTACCCGGAGCGCGCCGACCTTTATTACGAGCGCGCGCCGATCAACTTCACCGAGCGTCTATCGTGCCCGGTCATATTTTTTCAGGGGTTAGAAGACAAGGTCGTGCCGCCGAATCAAGCCGAGTTGATGGTCGACGCCCTCCGCGTAAAAAAGCTGCCGGTGGCCTACGTCGCGTTCGAGGGCGAGCAGCACGGCTTCCGTCGCGCTGAGAACATCAAGCGGGCGCTTGACGGCGAGCTTTACTTTTACTCGCGGGTCTTCGGTTTCGAGTTGGCCGAACAGGTCGAGCCGGTTCCCATCGAAAATCTCTAGGCGTCGTGGGCCGGTAAATACAGAAAGCGTAAGTGCCGCGACGCGAGAGGCGACGGCACTTACGCTTTTAGAGGATTGCGCTTTTAGAAAATTGGCGGCGAGAGGAGTTGTTTAACTGCGCCGCATCATCGGGCGCTGTTTCCGCTTGTTGCGCTTGCGCGCCAGTGCGGACTTCAGTTTCGCCTTTTGCCCACGTGACATAAAGAAGGCGTGCTTCTTCGCATCCTTGATGATTTCTTCAGACATCACCTTACGCTTAAATCGCCGCAGAGCGCTTTCAATCGACTCACCCTGGTTGACGTTCACTGTTGCCATCATTTATCTCCGAATCAAGTTCCAAGCGGGATCATAAACGTGACGCGCGCTGCCCCGCCACTTGTATCAGCGTCACCCTTGAATTTGAAATTTGTGACTAACCCTAGTCGTTAAAAAAGCGACGCCTCAATTGAAGCCACCCCACTCGTTGTAAAGTGATCGGCCATTTTGCCAAGCCATTTGCCAGTTAGCAAGCGCCGACGGAGGGTTACTAAGGCTGAACCTGGGCCTGAGGCTGTGCTTGAGCCTGCGAATGAACCAGCCGGCGCAGGCGATCCTGGAATAGCACGTCGATTTTCTTCGGCTCAATTAAAGCCGTGACCTCACCGACGCCGTAAGCCGGGTGGGTCAGCGTCTGGCCGATGCGATAGGTGCGCGTCCAGTCGTAAGGCGCGCCGGTTTTGGTCGCGCCAGCACGGGCGCTGGTTGCTCCGGCGGCAGGACTTTTGAACGGGCTGCGGGTGCCGCACTGGGGGCAACTGACCCGCGAGACGTGACCGCGCTTCGTGATTGAGGCGACGACGTGGCCGCGCGTCTCGGCACACTTCTCACAATGCTTTTCGACGCAATCGCCGACTGAATACATAGGTTTATTCATTGGTTCCTCTTTCGAAATGCCGCGCGTTGATCGCTCTCTCCGTGTGCATGCAGATAGCGCGGCGCCTGAATGATTGATGTGGACTAATGCGGCGATACGTTCTGACTATTTGTATCTGTATGTGATACGGCCCCGCGTCAGGTCATATGGAGACATCTCGACAGTGACGCGGTCACCAGGCAGAATGCGAATGAAGTTCTTACGCATCTTGCCAGAAATTTGTGCCAGCACGACATGCTCACTGCCGTCGAGACGCACTTTGAAAAATGCATTCGGCAACTTATCGACAATCACACCCTCAGCCGGAATTAAATCTTCTTTAGCCAATCGAAATCTCTCCTCATCAGAGGCCGTGCTTTACTTGCCACGGACGAACAAAACCATGTGCCGACAAAGCGACACCCCCGGCGGCTCTTTGATCAGCCGGGGGCGTCCGAAAAAAAGAATCGAGTTTTGATTTGATACCACATTACCAACGAGGAGTCCGGTCGCCGCTGCCGCCGCCACCGCGGTTACCACCGCCGCCGCCACGATTACCACCGTAACCGCCACGTCCGCCGCCGCTACCACCGCCACCGCCTCGATTGCCACCGAATCCGCCACCACGACCACCACCACCGCCGCCACGATCTTCGCGCGGACGAGCTTCGTTGACCGTCAGATTGCGCCCGTTGAAATCTTTACCGTTGAACTGTTGGATGGCGGCTTCGCCTTCTTCTTTGGTAGCCATCTCAACAAAACCAAAACCTCGTGAACGCCCCGTCTCACGATCCTCGACCACCGACGCCGACTCAACCGTCCCTGCCTGTCCGAACAGGTCTTGTAAGTCTTCGCTCGATGTCTGGAACGAAAGGTTCCCGACGTAGAGTTTCATACTCATGAAGAAGTTTTCCTCTCCCCATTTAGGAGTGTAAAGAGAAGCTCGAATGCACTGGCTTCGGCGAAACGGTAGTAGCGAAGTCGTCTGATCGGATGCTCCAAGAAAAGAGCAGCTTCTACAAATTGATTACTGCCTGCTCTCGAACTATCCCAAACGCCGCCGCGGTAGTGTTTGATGCGGGGCGCATCACCGTTGATGCGCGAGAGAAGGAATGACCCGCATATAATGCACCAAACGGGGTAAAAGATGCAAGTTAACGACTTGCACAATCCACCACCAGCACTGAATCTGGAAATACGACCGCCTCATGCTTTTATTGTGTTAAGTCACATGGTAAAACCTGTCAGGCGACACGGCGCGAAAGCGGTGGTGGGTCTCGACGGAGCGAACATGGATGTACAAAAGGAACGGTGTACGGCGCGCCAACGGAAGATATTTGCGCGTCATTAACTGACGGATATGTTCACTTCACAAGACCAAGTTGGATCAAGACCTTTTGAGCCGCATCAACTCCCACGTCCCACCGGCGAATTTCACATTCAGAGACAATTTGCTTCCCGATCACTGCCCGACCCGCGCGACGTGATTGTGTATCTGCCGCCTTCCTACAGCCGCGATCCATCACGGCGTTATCCGGTGCTCTACATGCATGACGGGCAGAATCTGTTTGACGGCGCGACTTCATACATTCCGGGTATGGACTGGGGTATCGGTGCAACCGCGCAAGAATTAATCGAGGCCGAAGAGATTGAGCCACTGATTGTCGTTGGCATCTATAACGCCGGATTGGCGCGGGCCGACGAATACACCCCGACCAGAGACGCGAGGGTCAACGC
>JACDEG010000571.1 GCA_013816505.1 Pyrinomonadaceae bacterium
ACAATGGACTGCCCACGCTGCGGTCAGAAACTCACCGAGGTGAAATACGCGGACGTTAAAGTTGACCGCTGCACGGCATGTAAAGGCTGGTGGCTCGACGCCGGGGAGTTGGAGCAACTCACGACGCGCGAAGACTCCGGATGGTTCAGCCGCCTCTGGCAAACACTTTCCAGTGAGCGAGAGTAAGTTTGGATTGCCGATTTGCGATTTGAAGAGGGCGAACACAGTAGGGCTTGAGTTTCGGGTTATGCCTTGACTCGGATTTCAGATCGTTGATTCCAAGCGCCACATCCGCCACGCCTTCAAATCGAAAATCGCAAATCAAAAATCGCAAATTATGTCCTCTCCGCGAACCATCCGCGCGCCGCGCGGCGCAAAACTAAATTGTAAGGGTTGGCATCAAGAGGCGGCGCTGCGCTGCCTGATGAACAACCTCGACCCGGAGGTGGCCGAGCGCCCCGATGATCTAGTCGTCTACGGCGGGCGCGGACGGGCGGCGCGCAACTGGACGGCGTTCGACGCCATCGTGCGCGAGTTGCAACGGATTGAGAACGACGAGACGCTGCTCGTGCAATCCGGCAAGCCGGTCGCCGTGTTTCGCACGCACGAATACGCGCCGCGCGTCCTGATCGCCAACTCGAACCTGGTCGGCGCGTGGGCGACGTGGGAGAACTTCAACGAACTCGAACGGCGCGGATTGATGATGTATGGGCAGATGACCGCCGGCAGTTGGATTTACATCGGCACGCAGGGGATCGTGCAGGGCACGTTCGAGACCTTTGCGGCGATGGCCGACCGACATTTCGGCGGGGACTTGTCGGGGCGGCTCGTCGTCTCTGGCGGGATGGGCGGAATGGGCGGCGCGCAGCCCCTGGCGGCGACGATGAACGGCGCAGTCTTTCTTGGCATCGATGTTGACCGCGCGCACATCGAGCGGCGCGTCCGCGACCGTTACTGCGACCGTCTCGCGCTCGACCTCGACGAAGCACTGCATATTTGTGAAGACGCGATTGAACAGAAGCGCGCCGTGTCAGTCGGACTCGTCGGTAACTGCGCTGAGGTGCTCCCCGAACTGATTCATCGCGGCGTTGAAGTTGATGTGGTCACGGATCAGACCAGCGCGCACGACCCGCTGAATGGCTACGTCCCGGCGGGCATCAGTCTCGACGAAGCCGAAGCGTTGCGCCGCACCGACCCGCGCGACTACGTCGAGCGTTCGATGGCGTCGATGGTGCGACACGTTGAGGCGATGCTCGCTCTGAAGCGCGCGGGCGCAATCGCGTTCGATTACGGCAACAACATTCGCAAGTTCGCGTTCGACGCCGGGTGCGCGGATGCGTTCGAGATTCCCGGCTTCGTCCCCGAATACATCCGCCCGCTGTTCTGCGAAGGCAAAGGCCCATTCCGCTGGGTCGCGCTATCAGGCGACGCGCAAGACATCCGCCGCACCGACGACCTCGCGCTCGAACTCTTTCCCGAAGATTCAACGCTCAACCGCTGGCTCCGCCTCGCGCGCGACCGCGTGCAATTTCAAGGATTACCGGCGCGCATCTGCTGGCTCGGCTACGGCGAGCGCGCCGAGATGGGCGAACGGATTAACGACCTCGTGCGTCGTGGAGATTTACAAGCGCCCGTCGCCATCGGACGCGACCACCTTGACACCGGCTCGGTCGCCTCGCCCTTCCGCGAAACCGAGGCGATGAAAGACGGCTCCGACGCCATCGCCGACTGGCCGATCTTAAATGCCCTGCTCAACACCGCGAGCGGCGCAAGTTGGGTCTCCTTTCACCACGGCGGCGGCGTCGGCATCGGCTACTCGCTCCACGCCGGCCAAGTCTCCGTCGCCGACGGCACAGACGAAGCTGCCCGCCGCCTCAACCGCGTGCTGACGAACGACCCTGGCCTCGGCGTCGCGCGCCACGTCGATGCGGGTTATGAAGAAGCGGAAGAGACGGCACGCACGAAAGGCGTCCACGTTCCGATGCTGCCGTCCGGGAATGATTAGTCACACATAAGTTATGCAGCGAGATAGACGTGATCTGAGGGGCAGGGAGTCTAGGGAAAAGTAGATACGAATGGATATCTTTACCGGTAGGCAGTAATACGCTTAATATGCGTTGAGTGGAACACCTCTTACCGAATGGTGTCTAAAACGACATGCCAAATAAAAATTCACTATTAGTTGCGCGTGAACAAATTGGAGCAATTGGCGGTTTCGTATTAGCCCTTTGCATAACTGCAACTTACAATTTCGCACAGATATTTTACGAAAACTTCAAAGCTGCTAGTGCTTCCGGTATGCATACCACTCCTGATGGTTATGAAATTCCCGTTTGTTATTTCGGTCCTCCGGTTGGGTTCTATCCTCGATTCTTTGTTTTTCTATTGTTGTTTGTCTCCTGTCTCGGCGTTTTCAAAAAGAATATGCGCGGTAGGATTGTGGCGTTGTTAGGAGTAGTGAGTGCTTTATCCGCTTACATATATTGGTGGATTGATTCCTACAAAGCATTCAAAAGTTTTAATAGCTTTGACATTGACTTCCTGAATCACCCTGAAATTAGACAGACAGCATATCTCTATAATGGCAGTTGGCTGGATGTTTGTGTAGCCGTCTCGCTGCTTGTAGTTTCTATTCTTTTGATGGAAAAGATATCTGCTTTAGTAACACGTTCTGCCCAATGATTGGTTAAAGCCGGTTCGAATGAGCAATTCTTTTGTTAATGCAGTCTCGTCAGGCGGCTTAACCGAAGCCTTAAAACACCACGCTCCTTTACTCCGGGACACCACAAAGTTCTGTGGACGAACAGCCGACACAGGCCACGACACATCTGACGCCCGACCCGGTCGCCGCTACCGAAGCACGCCCGGTTGATGAAAAGAGGCGTGTGCGTCGGGTGGTGCGCGCGTTGGCCGTTGACATCACGCCGCTCAAAGTCTCGCGCGACTTCCGACTGCTGTTCTTCGGGCAGGCAGTAACGTTCTTCGGCTCGATGATGACATTCGTGGTGCTGCCGTGGCAGGTGTATCAACTGACGAAATCTTCGTTCGCGGTCGGGATGATGGGCGTTGCGGAGTTTGTGCCGATCCTCTTGATGGCATTCGTCGGGGGCGCGCTCGCCGATTACGTTGACCGCCGCCGCATGATTCGCTTGACGGAACTCGCGCTCGCCGTTGGCACGTGCGTCCTGATCGTTAACTCCACTCTGTCGCAGCCGCGGGTGTGGGTGCTCTACTTTTGCGCGTCATTGTTCGCCGCGCTCAACGGGTTGCAGCGGCCTTCGCTCGACTCGCTCGTGCCTCGGCTGGTGCCGCCGGAATTGATGCCGTCGGCGATGGCGCTCAGGTCTCTGGGTACAAGCGTCAGCATGATCGGCGGGCCGGCGCTCGGCGGACTGCTTGTCGCGACCGCGGGGCCGGCGCTCACCTATTCGATTGACCTTGCGACATTCACTGCGTCGCTCGTCGCGCTGTGGTTGATGCGCGCCGTGCCCCCGCCGCCGGACGCGGATCGTCCAAGCGTGCGGACGATCATCGAGGGCCTGCGCTACGCGCGCGGTCGTCCCGAGTTGATGGGAACTTACCTTATTGATCTCAACGCGATGTTCTTCGGAATGCCGATGGCGCTCTTTCCGGCGGTCGCCGAAAACTTCGGCGGCGCGTCCGTCGGGTTGCTCTACGCGATGCCGGCGGTCGGCTCGTTGTGTGTGACGTTGACTTCCGGGTGGGCAAAGCGTGTGCAGCGCCACGGCCTCGCGGTCGCGGTGGCGGCAGCGTGTTGGGGACTCGCCATCATCGGATTCGGTTTCGCGACAACTCTCCCGGTCGCGCTGCTCTGTCTGGCGCTCGCGGGAGGTGCGGACATGATTAGCGGTTTGTTCCGCTCGACGATCTGGAACCAGAC